>JABJKL010000241.1 GCA_018660405.1 Pseudomonadota bacterium
ACGTGAGCGCATCAAACTTAAAACCTTGGCGATGCGAAAGCAAAACCATTATGCTAACCGAGCAAATCAACTCAATTGATGGACGGGATACTCTCTTATACTAGAACCCGATCTGTCCAAAAGGTTCTGACGACGTACAGTCCACGTAGTGTTTCTGATAGAGTTTTCTTGATGTCTCTGCCCTTTAATCCTTGAACCCAATAGAAAGCTGGAGCGTTATTCCATAAGGAAAATTTAAAAAGAGCAAGTTTAAAATCCTTTTTTAGCCCTAAGCTATTTCTTATTGCGTACCACTTCCATATTAAAAGTGCCGACGGTATCGAATTAGGATTGCCTTTGTGCAGTGATGACCAAGCCGTTATTTCTTGCTCAGGGCCATCAGGTGGAATAGTGAAACTCATGCCTTTTATAGGAATAGCTTCGGGTGAGTCCTCAATAATGAATCGTTCACCTTCTTTAGCGTTTGGGTCTTGACTAAGCAAAAAAACATCACTGTCGGCTGGGGCGTTTACAACCTTGGCAACTTTGTCTAGTAAGGATTCGCGAAATTGATCTATTCGCCTTTCAATCAAGTCGTCTAAATCACGCGAGTCACCGAGTTGATTCCCGGCACTTCTTCTCACGTAAAAATTACCTTTATGGAGAACTATTTTATCGTTACCGTTTGCGTGTCTGAAACTTCCGTCCTTTAATATCAAATGCGTGCGACCAATTGCTTTGGGAATATAAATAGCAACAATTGTTTTGGAATTTATCCTACATTCCTTTGCCCGAATGTTTGTAATGTGTGGGTCAAGGTGTCTATTAATTTTTTGCTGGATGGTATTGGAATCTTTAAGTAGATTTGCAACGCCTCTATCTAACCCCTCAATATTGTGTTGCCTATCGGTGATACCGAATATTAAATATCCTCCGAACGTATTGGCAAACGCCGAAATATCTTTGGTTAGGCTAAGCCATTGTTTTTCAGACGATGCGTCCAATGTTTGTTTATAATCGACTCGGTCATCTTCCTCCTTATGCTCAATTAAAGCCTCTACAATTGGCTTTGTAAGCGGGTCAGTTGCGGCAATGAATTCGGTAATGTCTGTCATAATGGACTATGTTGGAAATAGTTATTGATCAACATTGGGGTTATATCCGAACCTTCTAGACTCCAAACTACGTCAATATCTTTATGCAATCAACAGTTGTTCTTGGCAACGCTACATCAGGGTATGTTGATTCGCGTCAATAGCGTTAAAATACGCTACCCCATCTCAGGTTAGTCTCTATCTGGAATTTCCTATGACCGTAATCAAACAAGCCGACCTTATCGATAGCGTTTTCGACGCTTTACAATTTATTTCGTATTATCACCCGAAGGATTTTGTGGATGCGATGTTTGATGCGTATCAGCGGGAGGAGTCGAAAGCGGCGAAGGATGCGATTGCGCAGATTCTGATTAATTCGCGTATGTGTGCCGAGGGGCATCGGCCAATTTGTCAGGATACCGGCATTGTGACGATATTCGTCAAAGTGGGTATGGAGGTGCAGTGGGATGCCGATATGAATGTCACCGATATGATTAACGAGGGCGTGCGGCGGGCTTATTTGCACCCGGATAATGTTTTGCGGGCGTCTATTATGGCGGACCCAGCCGGTGCACGGATTAACACCAAAGACAACACACCGGCGGTTATCCATTACGAGATAGTGGAAGGCAGCGCGGTAGAGGTTGATGTGGCGGCCAAGGGTGGTGGTTCTGAGAACAAGGCCAAATTTGCCATGTTGAACCCCAGCGATAGCATTGTTGACTGGGTGCTTAACACCTTGCCGACCATGGGCGCGGGTTGGTGCCCGCCGGGCATGTTGGGTATTGGCATTGGCGGCACGGCCGAGAAAGCGATGGTGATGGCCAAGGAAGTGTTAATGGATGCCATCGATATACAAGAGCTGATTGCCCGTGGCCCGGCTAACCGGGTGGAAGAGCTGCGCATTGAGCTGTATGAAAAAGTGAACAATTTAGGCATTGGTGCGCAGGGTTTGGGCGGGCTGACCACGGTGTTGGATGTGAAGATTATGGATTACCCCACGCACGCGGCGAGCAAGCCGATTGCTATGATTCCCAATTGCGCGGCTACCAGACACGCGCATTTTGTGCTGGATGGTTCGGGGCCTTCATTGCAAACCCCACCGAGCCTGGACGATTGGCCAGAGATTACCTGGGAAGTAGGGCCAAGCACCAAGCGGGTAAATCTGGATGAGATTACCCCCGAAGAAATACAAACCTGGACACCGGGAGAAACTCTTTTGCTGTCGGGTAAATTGCTTACTGGCCGGGATGCCGCCCACAAGCGCATTCAGGGTTTATTGGCAGCGGGTGAACCGCTGCCCGAAGGCGTGGATTTTAAAAACCGGTTTATTTATTACGTTGGGCCGGTGGATGCGGTGCGTGACGAAGCCGTGGGTCCAGCCGGGCCAACCACGGCGACCCGCATGGACAAGTTCAGCGAGATGATGCTGGGCGAGTTGGGCTTAATCGGCATGATCGGTAAAGCCGAGCGTGGGCCAACGGCGATTGAGAGTATTAAGAAACACAAAGCGGTTTATTTAATGGCCGTGGGCGGTGCGGCGTATTTGGTGAGCAAGGCGATCACCCACTCTCGCGTGCTCGCGTTTGGAGATATGGGCATGGAAGCGATTCACGAATTTGAAGTGAAGGATATGCCGGTGACTGTGGCGGTGAGTACCGAAGGCGAGTCGGTGCATACCACCGGGCCGGCAGAATGGAAAGAGATTATTTTTAAGAAGCAGGCTTAGAGCCTAAGGAACAAATAAATGAGCGATTCCAAAATTATTGATCTGATTATCGAGCCTGACGAGAAAGATTTGGGCGAATTTACGGTGCGGCGATCTTTGCCGGCTGCGGGGCAAAGAATGATCGGGCCGTGGTTGTTTTTTGACCATATGGGGCCTGCGACGTTTGCTCCGGGGCAGGGTGTTGCGGTTCGCCCGCATCCGCACATTAATTTATCCACCGTGACCTATTTGTTTGAAGGCGAAATTTTGCATCGAGATTCGCTGGGTTCTGTAGGGACCATTCGGCCCGGGGACATCAATTTGATGGTGGCCGGTAAAGGCATTGTGCATTCGGAACGTGAGCGGCCAGAAGTGAACGAAGTTGAACATCGCTTGCATGGTTTACAGCTGTGGTTGGCGTTGCCGGAAGAAGATGAAGAAACAGAACCTGCTTTTTATCATTACCCAGGCGAAGACTTGCCGGTAGTGAAGGTGGGTAGCGATATTGATGGTGTGACCGTTCGGGTGATGATGGGGTCTGCGTATGGGGTAACTTCACCGGTAAAAATTCACGCGGATACGCTTTATGTAGAAGCCGATTTGAAACAGGGCCAATCACTAGCCCTCCCGAGTGCAGACGAGCGCGGGCTTTATCTTGTTTCGGGGAAGGTAGAGGCCAGAGACAATAGCGGGGACGCGAGTGAGCCTGTGTTGATCGACAAACACAAGTTTGCGGTGCTGTCGCCGAATGCGGACGTTCAGCTTACCGCGTTGGAAGATAGTCGATTGGCGTTAATCGGCGGTGAGAACATCGGGCCGCGTCATTTGTTCTGGAATTTTGCGTCCAGCAGCAAGCAGCGGATCGAACAGGCCGGTCAGGATTGGAAAGATGGCAAGTTCCCCAAAATACCTGGGGATGAAGAGGAGTTTATTCCACTCCCAGATTAGAGCGCTAATCTAAAACTGCCAGCATTTCCTCAACAGTGAGGAATTTTTCCCGTGGCTTGTCGCCTTTGGCGCGGGCGACTTCAGCATCGTCTATTTTTTTCCAATCGGCAAAGTCGATGGGGCGTTTGCCCTCGCTGACTAACTGTTCTCTTAGTGCATCGCTGCTGCGGTTTGGCGCAACGTTTAGCGTCTCAACGTCTTCCACTATTTTGAGGATGGTCTCTTTACTGTCGACCTTGTTAGTGCCAATAACGCCACTTGGGCCGCGTTTGATCCAGCCGCTGGTGTAAAGGCCAGTGTGCACCTTGCCATCAACCGTTACACGGCCTTCGACATTGGGTATACCTCCCCATTGTTCATCAAAGGGAATGCCTTCGATCGATCTGCCGCGATAGCCGATGCAGCTAAACACCAATCCGCAGGAAATCGTTTCGGTTTCGCCAATCGATTTAGCTTTGCGCGAACCCGCTGGGCCACTCAAACGATTGGTTTGCAGGGTGATTTGTTCTACTTTACCGTCGCCCTCAATAGACACCGGGCTACGCAGGAAACGGAATTTTATGTGGTGCTTTGCATCAGACGGCTGTCCATCGTAGCCCTCAAATACCGGCATAAATTTGCGGGCGTGGTTGTGATCCTTGAATTCCAGCTCTTCCTGGTCTTCGGCGTCCAGCGCCATGGCGTCTGCGTTGATATGGAAGGCGGTATTTTCCAGCTGGTCAAATTCACGAATTTCCGGTGAAGTGAAGCTGGCCTGTACCGGCCCACGACGACCCGCGATGTACACTGTTTTTATGTTGCTGGCGGCCAGTTTTTCGATAATGGGTGTCGCCATATCGGTTTTGGCCAGCTCTTCGGGGGTATGCGCAAGAATTCGTGCAATATCCAGTGCAACGTTACCGTTGCCGACGACTACCGCAGTTTCGCAAGAAAGGTCGAAGTCCTTAAGCTCAAGTGCCGGGTGGGCGTTATACCAGTTAATAAACTGTTCGGCGCTATAGCTGCCTTCCAGTTCTTCGCCGGGAATGCCGAGTCGCCTGGGTTTCTGTGAGCCGGTGGAGATGAGTATGGCGTCGTAGTACTCGCGCAGCGTATCAACACTGATGTCGGTGCCAAGCCGGGTATTGCCGAAATAGCTGAAATTTTCTTCGTCGCCGGTTTTATCAAAACGGTTGATAACCGTGCGCATTTTAGGGTGGTCGGGCGCAACGCCGTGGCGTACCAAACCATATGGGCAGGGGAGCGCTTCAAACAGATCAACTTCACACTCGATGTCGTTTCGTAACAGAAGCTCTGCTGCGTAAAAACCTGCTGGGCCTGCTCCGACGACAGCGACTCTAAGGGGTAATTCGGACGATCCAAGTTTAGCCATAGCTTTAATTTTTCTGTGTCAAATTTGCTGGGGAATTCTAACGGGGAAGCTTTGAGATTGCGACCGTGATTTTTAAAAAAATATTTTACTCATAATCACTCATCGGGGGGCAACTGCATACCAGGTTTCGGTCGCCGTATACATTGTCGATGCGAGCTACAGGCGGCCAGTATTTATCGGCCGGGTCGACTTGTTGGTCGGGGTTAATCGCTTGGCGAATTGAATACGCGTGTTTCCAATCCAGGATGCTTTCCAGCGTATGCGGCGCATTGCACAGGGGGTTGTCATCATCGGGAAGCTCGCCTTTTTTAACTGCGAGGTATTCGCTGTGAATGATGAGCATGGCGCGGCAAAAGCGTTCGAGCTCTTCGAGCGATTCGCTTTCGGTGGGTTCGATCATCAAGGTGCCGGGTACCGGGAATGACATGGTCGGCGCATGAAAGCCAAAGTCGATGAGCCGTTTGGCAATATCATCAACGCTTACGTCGCCGTCGGCTTTCATTGGGCGCGTATCGATAATGCATTCGTGCGCGACCAGGCCCTTATTGCCGGTGTAGAGCACGGGGTACGCGTCTTTTAGTTTATACGCAATATAGTTGGCGTTAAGAATGGCCACCTGGGTTGCTTTTTTAAGCCCGGCGGCCCCCATCATGCGAATGTACATCCACGAAATGGGTAAAATACTGGCGCTGCCAAACGGTGCACCGCTGATTAGTGCGCCGGTTCTATTTTCGTTCAGGCCATCTTGTGGCAGGAAATCTGCCAGGTGTTCTGCAACTGCAATCGGGCCAACGCCCGGGCCACCACCACCGTGCGGAATGCAAAATGTTTTGTGCAAGTTAAGGTGCGACACATCGCCGCCGAAATGGCCGGGCTTTGCCACGCCGACCATGGCATTCAGGTTCGCGCCATCGATATACACCTGCCCACCGGCATCGTGCACTTTGCCGCACACCTGCGATACGTGCTCTTCAAATACGCCGTGAGTCGAGGGGTAGGTGATCATGATGGCGGCAATCGCATCCTGATGTTCGGCAATGCGTCGATCAAGATCCGCCAGGTCGACGTTACCGGCCTCGTCACAGGCCACCACCACCACCTGCATATCGACCATCTGTGCACTGGCCGGGTTGGTGCCGTGCGCTGATTCCGGAATCAGGCAGATGGTGCGTTGGGTGTCGCCCTGGGCAATATGGTATTGGCGTATCGCCAACAAACCCGCGTATTCGCCTTGCGAGCCCGCGTTGGGCTGCAGCGATACCGCCGCATAACCGGTGCAGGCACAGAGCATGGCTTCGAGTTGATCAATCATTTCACGGTAGCCCTGCCACTGTTCCGGCGGTGCAAACGGATGAATGCTATTAAATTCCGGCCAACTGACGGGCATCATTTCGACCGCTGCATTGAGTTTCATCGTGCATGAGCCGAGTGGAATCATGGCCTGGTCTAGCGTGATGTCTTTGTTTGACAGGCGCTTTAGGTACCGCATCATTTCCGTTTCGCTGCGGTATTGGTGGAACACTTTTTGGCTCAAGAACGTGTCGGTTCTAAGTAAGCCTTTGGGCAGTTCGTGTGTTTTATCGGTGAACTTGAGTTCCTTTTCAAGGTTTAGTGCAGCGGCGAGTTGTTGCAGGTCGGTTGCGGAAGTGGTTTCGTCCAGACTGATTGATAAATGCGCATCGTCCAGCTTGCGCAGGTTAAAACCTGCGGCCACCGCAGCCCTTAAAAGCGCGTCGGTGTGTTTACCGCTGGCAAAGCTAACGGTGTCGAAATGGTGTTCGCCGACAATATCAAAACCCGCTTTGCCCAGCGCATGTTTCAATTGCGCCAGTTTGGAATGCACATTTTTTGCAATCGCTATTAAACCGTCCGGCCCGTGATACGCCGCGTACAGCGTTGCCATAACGGCGAGTAAGGCTTGAGCAGTACAGATATTTGAAGTGGCCTTTTCGCGGCGAATATGTTGCTCGCGAGTTTGCAACGCGAGGCGATAGGCGGGCTTGCCTGTGGCGTCGATAGATTCACCGACCAGCCGCCCCGGCATGGTGCGCTTGAGATTGTCTTTAACCGCGAAAAAACCAGCATGCGGACCGCCAAAACCGAGCGGTACACCAAAGCGCTGTGAGTTGCCGATGACCACATCGGCGCCAATCTGGCCGGGTGATTTTAATAGTGTCAGCGCAAGCAGGTCGCTGGCGACAATAGTAACAACCTGGTGCTCATGCGCCGCGCTAAATAATTTTGTGTGGTCCAGAATGCGGCCATCAGTGCTCGGGTACTGCACGATCAGGCCGAATACGTCATCCCATTCGGGTGTCGTTCTATCATTCTCATCAAAATAAGCAAGTTTGATGCCGAGTGGCTCAGACCGTGTGTTCAATAACTCTATGGTTTGCGGGTGACACAAACCGGAAACCAAAAGAGTCGATTTGTGGCCTTTTGCTTGTCGGTGTGCCAGCGTCATCGCTTCGGCGGCGGCTGTCGCCTCGTCGAGCAGAGACGCATTGGCAATGTCCATACCGGTGAGCTCTGTCACCATGGTTTGGTAGTAGAACAACACTTCCAGGCGGCCTTGCGAAATCTCTGGTTGATAGGGGGTGTATGCGGTGTACCAGACCGGGTTCTCAAACACATTGCGCTGAATGACGGCGGGTACGTGAGTGTTGTAGTAGCCTTGGCCAATCAGGTTTTTTAGCACCAGATTTTGGCTAGCCAGAGATTTTAGTTCCTGTAACGCTTCGTGCTCGTTAGCGGCGGGCGCAAGCGCTAATTCGGAGTCATCCAGAATGCTTTTGGGCACCACGGCTTTGGTTAAGTCATCCAGATTTTTGTAACCCAGTGCGTCGAGCATGGTCTGAATGTCGGCCTCTCGTGGGCCCATGTGTCTATCGACAAAGTTGCTCATGGTCATACCCCCAACTGGCTTTTGCCGTTTTTGATAAACGGCACGGGCACAACGCGTGCAGCGACGGGTTTGTTTCTTATTTCGACCGTGCAGTTTTTACCCGCATCGCCTTTCACCCGGGCCATCGCAATCGATCTATCCAGGCTGGGCGACCAACCGCCACTGGTTATTTCGCCGCGTACCTGCCCGCCGAATAACACCGGTTGGTGGCTGCGTAACACGCCCTTATCTTCTAAAACCAGACCTATTAAGTGCTCATGCGAGAATTGCATTTGATCCTCTAACGCCCCTCGCCCGATAAAGTCGCGTTTGGGGTCATGCAGTGAAACGGTCCACAACAAGCCCGATTCCAGCGGCGTGTGTTGTTCATCCAGGTCGTTGCCGTATAAGCACAAGCCGGCTTCCAGTCTTAGTGTGTCTCGCGCACCCAGCCCGCAAGGTTGCATACCATTATCGATCAGTGATTGCCAAAGCCCCGGTGCTTCTGCATTTGGCAAAATGACTTCCAGCCCGTTTTCGCCGGTGTACCCGGTACGGCCAATAAACCAATCTCCGAGTTGGGTGGAGAGTTGAGTGGAGCAAAACTTTTTAAGTTCATTGACAGATTCTCCGATCGCTGGCCCTGCTGCACGCTGGAATTGTTCTACGGCCTCGGGGCCTTGAATGGCAATCAGCGCCAGACCAGGCTGTTCGGTCACCGTCAGGCTCATGTTTTTTGCATGTTCGAGCAGCCATTTTTTAACCTTCTGCCGGGTTCCGGCATTGGTGACTACGCGGCAGTGTGTCTTTGCTAAATAGTAGGCAATCAGGTCATCAATGACTTTACCGTCTTGGTTGAGTAAGCAGGAATAAACCGCTTTGCCTTTGATGGCGCTAACACGATCAATATCGTTGGCGAGAATTTTTCGCAGATAAGGGACAGTATCTTTGCCCTCGATATCCCATACCGTCATATGAGAAGCATCAAAAACACCGGCGTGTTGGCGTACCGCGAGATGCTCTTCAATTTGAGAGCCATAGTTCACCGGCAAGTGCCATCCGCCGAAATCAACCAACCGTGCACCGAGTGCCACGTGTTGTTCAAATAAAGGGGTATGCAATAAAGTGGGAGGACTAGAGGAAATGCTGGAAGCCATGATATGTCAGGTGTTTACTCACCGGGTTGTCGGGCACAAATATAAATGTGTGGCGACGGCTGTATGTTGCTGTCGTTACACGATATTTGCCCCTCTGTCCGGTTACCTGAGAGATCTGAGCGTTAAAAAGGACTATTCAAACGCGTTCTACCCCTTCGGTGGATTGCTTATTTCAGCTACTCACTAGCAATAAGTAAGGCTGAAATCATATCGCTCTCCAGAGACGGTGTATCAAATCTGCGGTCCTGCTTGCCTGAGCGGTTACGGGCTCGTTGCGCCTTCGGCGGACTCTGTGCAGCACACGTCGTGAATATAAAAGACGTGCTACGCAGAAGCTCTCTCCCGCAGATTGTTCACCGAGTGGCTAGTATAAACTATTGAGATCGTGCCGAAATTGTTATTTTTTCATCCAGTGACTCTTCAATATAGGTTTGTATAATCAGAGTGAACCACTATTGAAGGAGTACTGCCGCGACCAGACATCCTGCTGTGCGAAAAAGCGGCTAAATATTCGAGAGTGTAAAAAGACGGGAGACTTGATGTGGAGCTGAGGTCACTTACAAAATAAATAAAATTTTAATTATTATTGTGAAATAAAAGTGAAGATACGTAGGTCTATGTATTTGTAAGCTGTCTCGTTTCTCCATTATTGAGCTTAGTATCCTCTTTTCTGTTGTTGGTGAATCGATAAAGACAGTTTACACTCCCTATCGGTAGTGGGTCGGACGTAAAACTCTGATCCACTACTTTTTTTTGCCTTTTTTTGCTTTTTCCGGGCAAAAATTAGAGAAAAATTGCCCAGATAAGAAAGGCGAACAGCAGGTACTTTACCACATAATACAACTTACGGTTGATTAGTTTGAGCTTTTTACCCGCAAGCCGGCCGTAGTAGAGCACACCAAATACGCGATTGAGAAACCCGACGGACTCGCTAGCTTCGTTTTTGGCGGCACTAAATTTTACCAGGTAGTTGCTCACCCACTGATTGATTTTATCCGCCCAGGCATAGCGCAAGGGCCGACTAATATCGGCAAACAGAACGATGCGTTGGTCTTCTGATTGATTGGTGGCGACATGGATAAAGGTTTCATCAAAAATTACCGCTTCGCCGTCTTTCCACCAATACTTTTGGCCGTCGACATTGATGTTGCATTTTTCGGAATTTGGTGTGATTAACCCAAGGTGATAGCGCATCGACCCGGCAAAGGGGTCGCGATGCTCAGTGAGGGTTGCGCCCGGTGGCAAGGAGGCAAACATTGCTGCCTTCATATAAGGGATTTGTTTGACCAACTCGACGGTTTTGGGGCAGTGTTCCAGCGCTGAAGGCAAGAAGTCGTCGTACCAATTGAGATAAAAACGCGACCAACCAGTGCGGAAAAATGAGTTGAAGGCGAGGTCATCATAATTATCTGATGGCTTTATAAGTTGGGCCTTGGCCAGCGCAATGGCCTCATCGCGAATGGTTTCCCAGTTATCTTCAAGAATTTTAAGCTCTGGATAATACTCTTCGACTTTTGGGTACGGGATGTTCGGGATTTTGGAAAACAGGTAGATAAAAACGT
This sequence comes from Pseudomonadota bacterium, assembly GCA_018660405.1. GTDB lineage: Bacteria > Pseudomonadota > Gammaproteobacteria > Arenicellales > Arenicellaceae > UBA10349. The sequence continues at coordinate 10,705 of JABJKL010000241.1, forward strand.
TATACGGCGCGGTTAAATTCGTGTGGCTGGTCAGTTGACGCGCAAACGGATAGCGCACCTGCCCACGATAATGGATTATCATTCCCGAGCAGATGAAAATAGCCAAGATAACCAAGCCGATACTCATGATGCGCATTGTAGTCGCACGGTGCTATTTTTGTCTTAAAATTTCGTTAAAAACCTGCTTGATTTGATGTGTGTGCTTTGTTTTGAATTAGGCCTGAATTAGTGCAACCGTTATTGAAGCCCAAAATACCGTCTCCGTTGGAGAAGCTGGATAGTTCGTTATTACCTAATAGCGACGTAGAGGTATGGATAAAACGGGACGACTTGATACACCCACAAGTATCCGGGAATAAGTGGCGAAAGCTTAAATACAATATCCAGGCGCTAGCGCCGGATGCGCATGTGCTTACCTTTGGTGGTGCGTATTCTAACCACGTGCGCGCGGTGGCTGCCGCTAGCAAACTTTGTGGGTTTGAGGCCACCGCAATTATTCGTGGTGAGCTGGTCGAACCGTTAAATTCAGTGCTGGCTTACGCAACGGCTCAAGGCATGAAGTTGCTGCCGGTAAGTCGCGAGGATTATCGAAAGCGGCATGATGTTAGTTGGGCAGAAGTACAGCGAAGGTATACAGGTGCGACCGATGTTTGGCCCGAGGGTGGTAGCAATGCTTTAGCGATAAAAGGTGTAAAGGAAATTTTGCACGAGCTCGATCAGCCGTTTGATGTGGTGTGCGCGCCCGTGGGCACGGGGGGCACTCTCGCGGGTTTGATCGCAGGGGCATCAGCAGGAACATCGGTGTTGGGTGTTTCTGTACTTAAGGGCGGTGAGTTTCTTCTCGACGATGTGCGTGGTTTGTTGGCGGATTCGGGTGACAGGGAGTGCTCAACCTGGAGTATAGAACTTGATTATCATTTTGGTGGTTATGCTAAATCCACCGTGGAACTGCGCGAATGGATTGCCCATTTTTCTGCTCGTTCCGGTATTCCTTTAGAGCCGGTTTATTCCGGCAAATTATTTTTCGCGGTTTACGACATGATAGCCAAGGGCAGGTTTTCACCAGACTCGAAGGTGTTGATTATCCATACGGGTGGGGTGTATTGGTAGATGGGTTTGTGCATCCCGGCATGACACGCCGTGAACCCATCCATGGGGGCTCGACGCCAGCTCCCTGCTGGCGACGGTCATGCCGGGATACACAAAACTCACCCTCTGCGGTTTGAACGCGGACTGTCCGGGATAACAATGTAAGCAGACTGTGATAAGGGTGCGGTAACATGCACCGTTATGAAAAAACCTCTCATCATTGCTCATCGTGGGGCCTCCGGGTATCGGCCGGAACATACATCGGCTTCGTATCGCCTGGCGGTTGAGCAGGGTGCCGATTTTATCGAGCCTGACCTGGTTTCTACCAGGGATGGGCATTTAATCGCGCGGCATGACAACGTACTGAATTTGACCACTGATGTTGCATCCCATGCCGAGTTTGCGGATAAGAAAACGATTAAAACAGTTGATGGCAAAAAAATAGAAGGGTGGTTTAGCGAAGACTTTACCTTGGCTGAGATAAAGACCCTACGGGCAGTTGAGCGTATACCCGAGTTGCGGCCTGCTAATGTGGAATATGATGGTCAATTCGAGATTTTGACGTTGGAAGAGATTATTGCGTTAACGCAGGAATTGGAGCGTGAGCATGATCGCACCATTGGCTTATACATCGAGACGAAGCATCCCAGTTATTTCGCCTCATTGGGATTGGCGCTAGAGGTGCCGTTGCTGGAAAAATTGCATGCTGTGGGTTATGACGGTAACAAAGCGCCGATATTTTTGCAGTCTTTTGAGGTCGAAAATTTAAAGTGGCTTCGAGCCCACACGGAATTGGCGTTGATTCAATTGCTATGGTCGTCAGGCCAACCGGCCGACGTGATGTTGCGCGGCGACTCTCTTGACTATGATGGTATGGTGACTCGCGATGGGCTTGAGGCGATAGCTCGGTATGCTAACGGCGTGGGGCCAGAAAAGAGCCATTTTTTGTTAGCGGCTGATGACCACGGCCGGCTGGATGCGAAAAATGCCAGCGATCTTGTTAGCAATGCGCATACGGTGGGGCTGGATGTTCATGCGCATACCTTCCGTGCCGAGAACGCTTTTTTGCCCGATGCGCTTCGTTCGTCAGATCGTGAGGATTTGCCCGGTCTATTGGAGCAAGAAATACTGACTTTTATGGAGCTTGGCGTAGACGGTGTATTCACCGATAATCCGGATATTGGGGTGCAGGCGAAACAACGCTTTTTGGTTAGAAGTGTCTCATAAATGTTATTTGCCCCTAATCCGTTGTTCTCGGTCGCCTCAAATGCTCATGTACTACGTGTACACTGCGCTTTTCGGCTCCTTCGGGCCTAGGCTTAGGGCCAAATCCCTATTTATGAGATCACTTCTAAACATCAATTCCGAACAATGAACTAAAGAGAGCGATAGCATGTTAGATGAAGTTAAAGACTATTACGGCAAAGATTTGCAAAGCAGCGAGGATTTGAAAACCAACGCTTGCTGCACCGATGATGGCCTTCCACGTTATATTAAGGATGCCTTGAGCAATGTGAGTGACGAGGTGTTGGCAAAATATTACGGCTGCGGGCTGATTGCGCCGGAAGCATTGGAAGGTTTACGAATTCTCGATCTGGGTTGTGGAACCGGGCGTGATTGCTATGTGTTATCGCAGTTGGTCGGCGAGTCTGGCGAAGTGGTCGGCGTGGATATGACCGACGAGCAACTGGCGGTTGCCACGCAGTACGTCGATTATCACGCTGATAAATTTGCTTATGCGAAGCCGAATACGAGCTTCCTTAAAGGATATATCGAGAAGTTGAACGAGCTGGATCTGGAGCCCGGCAGTTTTGATCTCATCGTTTCCAATTGCGTTATTAATCTATCGACCGACAAACAAGCGGTATTAGACCAGGCGTGGGATCTTTTAAAGCCGGGTGGTGAAATGTATTTCTCCGATGTGTATTCTGACCGTCGGGTGACAGATGCATTACGAAACGACCCGGTGATTTACGGCGAATGTCTAGGCGGCGCATTGTATTGGAATGACTTTTTAAGTTTGTCTAAAAAAGCCGGTTTTAGCGACCCAAGATTGGTCGAAGACAGACCGCTAACGATTGACAACGAGCGCATAGAAGCGCTGGTCAAACCGATCAAGTTTTACTCAGCTACTTATCGATTGATGAAGCTCGAAGGTTTGGAGCCTTCCTGCGAGGATTACGGGCAGGCGGTTAAATATAAAGGCAGTATTCCACAGCATGAAGCCGTGTTCGTGCTGGATAAACACCATCATATTGAAACCGGTCGGGTGTTTCCGGTCTGTGGCAACACCTGGGCGATGTTGCACGATACGCGCTTTAAAGAACACTTCGAGTTTATCGAAGGCCCCAGCAAACATTTGGGTATTTTTGATGGCTGTGGCGAGGCCGTGCCATTCGACGATTCTGCCGACAGTAACGCTTCTGCGGGATCGTGCTGCTGATTATCGAGATAAGTTTGACTGACTGAATTAGCGATTTTTCTGTTTCGCCCAGGAATCTCTTAACGTCACCGTTCGGTTAAATACCGGCGCGTCGCTAGTATGATCGACTGAATCGGGCGTAAAAAAACCGACACGCTCAAACTGGTAGGGAGTTTCTGTATTAGCCTCTGCAAGCGAGGGCTCAAGTTTGGCGTTGCTAATTACCGTGAGTGATTCAGGGTTTAGGTGTTCTATATAGTCATCACCTTGCAGCGGGTTTTCGACATTAAATAAACGATCGTATAAGCGTATTTCCGCATCTACCGCATCGTCTGCCGATACCCAGTGGATGATTCCCTTTACTTTACGGCCATCCGGCGTTTGCCCACCACCTGTTTCGGGGTCGTAAGTGCAGTGCAACTCAATCACATTGCCAGCGTCATCTTTGATAACCTCGTTGCAGGTGATGCAGTAGCCATAGCGCAGACGGACTTCTCGTCCTGGCCCGAGCCGGAAAAACTTGCGCGGCGGGTCTTCCATAAAATCGTCATGATCCACATAAAGCTCGCGAGTAAGCCTGAGTTCGCGCGTGCCAAAACTTTCGTCTTTGGGGTGGTTGCGTGCGGTAAGCTTTTCGCTCTTGTCTTTCGGGTAATTGGTGATCACCAGTTTCAGGGGTTTGAGTACGGCCATGGCGCGGCGAGCGATCGGATTGAGGTCTTCGCGCAGGCTGTTTTCGAGCAGGCTCATATCGACCGTGCTGTTTTTTTTAGTGACGCCAATCCGTTCACAAAAATCCCGTACTGCGGCAGGGGTATAACCGCGCCGACGAATACCGGAAATCGTTGGCATACGTGGGTCATCCCAGCCAGACACATGGCCTTGCTCGACCAGCTGAATAAGTTTGCGTTTGCTCAATACGGTGTATTGCAGGTTCAAGCGAGAAAATTCAGTTTGTTCCGGACGAGACGGGGCAGACACATTGTCCAAAACCCAATCATACAAGGGGCGGTGATCTTCGAACTCCAGCGTACACAGGGAGTGGGTGATGTGTTCCAGAGCATCTGACAGGCAATGCGTGTAATCGTACATTGGATAGATGCACCATTTATTTCCGGTACGATAATGTTCTACGTGGCGGATGCGGTAGAGCACCGGGTCGCGCATGTTCAAGTTTGGCGAGCTCATATCGATGCGTGCTCGCAGGGCATGCTCGCCATCAGCAAACTCGCCGTTTTTCATTCGTTTAAACAGGTCCCGATTTTCGGCCACCGGGCGGTCGCGATGTGGACTACTTTTCCCAGCTTCGGTTAAGGTGCCGCGATATTCACGCATCTGATCTGCACTCAAGCTATCAACATAGGCGAGCTTTTTGTCGATCAATTCGAGCGCAAACTGATACAGCGCTTCAAAGTAGTCTGAAGCGTAATGCAGCTCGGTCCAGTTAAAGCCGAGCCAGCTGACGTCTTCCTGGATGGAGCGCATATACTCTTCGCTTTCTTTTTCTGGATTGGTATCGTCGAAGCGTAAATTACAGTTTCCGTTGTATTGCTGTGCCAGGCCGAAATTCAGGCAAATGGATTTCGCGTGCCCGATGTGTAGATAACCATTGGGCTCAGGCGGAAAACGTGTGTACACACGTCCGTCGTGTTTATTGCTGGCAACGTCTTGCGCAATCATATTGCGGATAAAGTTACCGGCTGTAGGCGTATCGTTATTCATCAAAGGAGGTGGGTTTCGGAGTCCGTATAAAAGGTGTTAGGTGTAGTTGCAGAGTATAGTCGCGGAGTATACCGAGTCTAAATGTCTTGGTAAGGGATAAGTGTCGGTTAGTGTAAAATAGCGCCATGTGGCATCAACAGAAAATTCAGCTCACCACCAATGGACGGGAATCGATTGAGATAAGCGATCAGGTGGCGGGTATTGTTCGCGAGTCTGGTGTGCAGACAGGTTTGGCGCACGTGTTTGTTCAGCATACTAGTGCTTCGATAATGTTGTGCGAAAATGCGGATCCTACGGTAAGAGTTGATTTGGAAATGTTGCTTTCCCGTTTAGCGCCAGACGGCGATCCGGCGTATCGACACAATTTTGAGGGTGATGATGATATGGCCGCGCATGGGCGATCGGTGCTTACCACCAATGATATTACTTTGCCAATCGCCAATGGGGATTTAGCCTTGGGTACGTGGCAAGGCTTATATCTTTGGGAGCATCGTTATCAGCCGCACCGTCGAAGTATAATGATCACTATTCAGGGCGAGTAAAAAATAATGGGCAAGGGAACACTTAATCGACGTTTTTCAGTAGCGCCGATGATGGAATGTACAGATCGCCACTTTCGATATTTGGCGAGACTCTTGTCACGGCATACTTTGCTGTACACAGAGATGATTACCTCTGCTGCCTTGGTTCACGGTGACCGTGATCACCTGCTGGCTTACGACGCGTTTGAGCATCCTGTCGCTTTGCAGCTTGGGGGAAGCAAGGCCGATGAAATGGCGCAAGCTGCCGAGCTTGCCGAAGCCCACGGATTTGATGAGGTCAATATTAACTGTGGTTGCCCCAGTGACCGGGTGCAGTCTGGCAGTTTTGGGGCATGTTTGATGATTGAGCCACAGATTGTGGCTGACAATGTAAAAGCCATGCGCGCTGCCTGCGATTTGCCCGTGACGATTAAATCACGAATTGGCGTAGATCATCACGACAGTTATGAGGAGCTTGTGCGTTTTGTTGAGTGCATAGCGGCAGCAGGATGTGAAACATTTATTGTGCATGCGCGAAAGGCTTGGTTGAGTGGCCTTAGTCCGAAGCAAAATCGAGATGTTCCTCCGCTTGATTATGAGCAGGTATACCGTCTAAAAGGGGATTACCCGGAACTGGAAATTATTATTAATGGTGGCATTACCACGCTGGCTGAAACCGAACAGCACCTGAAACATGTTGATGGTGTGATGATGGGCCGGGAGGCGTACCGAAACCCGTACATTCTGGCTGAAATTGATGCGCAATTTTATGGCGATGAGCGAGTGAGCGTCCGGCAGCAAATATTGGAACAGTACGCCAACTATTGTGCTCGTCAGCTTGAGCTGGGCACGCGCATGCATCATCTAGCCAAGCCGGTGATTGGTTTGTTTCATGGTGAACCGCGTTCGCGTTTGTGGCGGCAGCATATTAGCGAGCAGGCCCATAAACATACCGGTGGGCTCGAAGTGTTGGAACAAGCGTTTTTGAAGATGGAGGCCGCTGTTATATGAGCGCGGCGTGAAGGTGTATGCGACTAGGAGAGTAGCTTGAAAAATTTTAACAAACTATGCGTGCGACGCACGTTAAACTCGTGCCCATTAGGTGCAAATGAGTCGGAACGATGAAAAAACTATTTAAATTGCTCGGCTGGCTGGTCTCGACACTTTTCGTTTTGGTTTTACTGGCGATCGTAATTTTGCCGAATCTTTTTGACCCGAATGATTATCGGGACGAGTTGGTAAGTCTGGTTAAGGAAAAAACCGGACGAGACCTGACCCTTGATGGTGATCTTTCTTTAAGTGTTTTTCCGTGGTTAGGCGTTAGCACAGGTGCGGTATCTTTTTCTCAACCTGCTGGCATAGATGCGCCAGATATGCTGAGCGTCGAAGCCGTCGATCTGCGCGTCAAGTTGTTGCCTTTATTGCAGTCGAAGGTAGAAGTGGCGACCATTATTCTTTCTGAACCGCAGCTGCATATCGTTGTGAGCGAGTCGGGCCAAAGCAGTTTGAGCGGCTTTTCCGGCGAACACGTGAGTGAGCAAGAGTCGACTGAGGATGCTGCCGGTGCAGCCGTCGCGCTGGCGGTCGCGGGGGTGGAATTGACGAATGGACATTTAATTTATGATGATCAGCAAGCGGGCCAGCGATACGAGCTGAGTGGTTTACAAGTCGTTACTGGCAATTTGTTGGGTAGCAGTCTGGAAGATATATTGATCGAAGGCGTGTTTATCGATAGCACGCAGGCCGACCCGGTTGAGTTTAAGGTCCAGGGCCAGGGGGCGATAGACGTTAACCGCTATTTTCTGACGATGGCGGACTTTGATGTCAACGTCGTTCAGGGTGCTGTTAGTGCTGATTTAGTGATTGGAGGCTTGAAGTTTGCTCAACAAACGGGTCAGGCGGAACTTACCGAGGTGACCGCTTTTGTTGATGTACTGCCGCAGAGTATTGAGTTCAGGTTAGCCAGCGCTACATTGGATTTGGGCGCGCAAGTTTTGGAAGTACCAGAGCTTGCAGTGATTATTGGTGATACGCGTTTTACAGCCTCTGCGTCAGGGCAAAAGATTATTGATGCGCCGGTATTTAGTGGGAACCTGAATGCAGCTAGCTTTAATTTGCAAACCTTGCTCTCTGATCTGGCGGTGGATTATCAAACGACAGATCCAGAAGCCATGCGAGCGGTGGCGTTGAGTGCTGACTATCAGGCAACAATGGATAGTGTTGCGTTAACGAATTTGCTGGTGCAGTTAGACCAAACCAAATTGGAAGGTTCGTTTTCGGCTGAAAATTTTGCTGCGCCACAGTTAGCGTTTGAGCTTGATATGAACGCAATCAATATTGACCGCTATATGAGCCCGGCCGTTGAACAAGAGCAAGAACCCGCTGCCCTCGCATTGGTGGTGCCACTGGCCGCGCTGCGAGGTGCGCACGCTAATGGTACGTTCAATGCATCGTCTATGACCGCTGGTGGGATGAAGGTAGGCGATATTGATGTGGACGTGGAGACGGTCGGTAACACGATGATAATTACTTACAATGCGGCACTTTATGGTGGCGCGTTGCGTGGTGAAATTCAGTACCTCGATCATGGAGCCGAGGCCCAGATGATTGTTAATCAAGGTGTTTATGACGTTGATTTAGGGGCACTACTAAGCGATATAGAAGTGACTGACAGATTGAGTGGCAGTGGCACATTGGATATTGATCTGACAATCACTGAAACCGCTACCGGTCAGACCAATAAGGGAACCGTCGGCGTGCTTGCCCGCGACGGTGCGCTTAAGGGGGTTGACGTTAAAGCTATTATTGACAAGGTTGCTGATGTTTATGCCAGTATCAAAGGCGGTGAGAGCGGCGCGGGTGGGGATGTCGAGGCTTCATCAGAGAGTAGCGACGAAACCAGGTTTGCCGAACTGAGTGGCACCTTTGCTATAAACGACCAATTGCTTACTAACGATGATTTTTTAATGAAAGCCCCGTTGTTTAGAGTGCAAGGCGAAGGACAGATCGATTTGGAAAAGGAGTCGTTGAACTACTTGACCACTTTGGCGGTGGTGGCGACCAGTGAAGGGCAAGATGGTGAGGACCGATCCGATCTGGCGGGTTTGGATATACCGGTTCGATTTTCAGGTGATTTGACGGCACCGTCTTACCGAATCGATTTTGGTGAATTGCTGAAGCAGTTGGCGCGCCAAACAGTCGCTGAGAAGAAAGACGAGTTGAAAGAAGGATTGCAAGAAAAACTTGGTGAGGAAGCGGGCAATTTGTTAAAGGGGCTGTTTAACTAGTAATCCGTTATGCTAGCGCTCCTTCAATTAAGGCAAACAATCGAATAGGCTTATCATTAGTGGGTAATTTGGTGAGAGTGATGAGGTCGGGAATGCGCCGCTGTGCGTTATTGTTGGTGTTGATGTGCGGAATTCAATTGGCCCATGCGGCCAGAATAATCAATGGTGACGTTGATCGAAACGATGGAATCTTTAATATCGAATATCTAGCTGAAGTTGATGTCAGTCCGGAGGTGTTAGCGAGTGCGATACTTAACTATGAGGACTACATTCAGCTTTCGCCATTAGTAGAGGAAATTAGATTTAGCCAGGCGGCGACAGATTTTCCGCAAATTGATATTAGATTGCGGATTTGTATATTGTATCTCTGTCGTTCGGTAAACAAGCTGACCGATGTTATTGTTCGCTCGCCTCGAGAATTCGAGTTTCGGGGTATCGATGGTGCGGGTGATTTTGAACAATCTCGAGAAATTCTCAGAGTTGTTGAAATTGATGGGAATCCGAATCGCGCGATTTTTGAGTATTCCGCTAAATTAAACCCGAATTTTTTTGTACCACCTTTTATTGGGAGTTGGCTGGTTGCCCGCCAGGTTCGCAGGGAGCTCATGGTTACGTTGGGTCGTTTGGAAGATTTACATTCGTTGCAGTAGCGACGTTAAACAGCGCACATCTGATGCGCGGATGGATAAGCAATCTAGTAATTATGAACAGAATCAATAAATTCAGTGCTCGTGTAACCCAGCCCAAATCGCAGGGGGCTTCGCAAGCACAGCTTTATGGTACCGGCATGTCTCGCGAAGATATGGACCGGGCGCAGGTGGGTATCGCCAGCGTTTGGTGGGAAGGGAATACCTGCAATATGCATTTGAACGATCTGGCGGCCGAGGTCAAAACGGGCGTGGTAGACGCCGATATGGTGGGTATGCGGTTTAATACCATCGGTGTAAGTGATGGTATTGCAAATGGTACGTCTGGCATGTCGTTTTCCTTGCAATCGCGAGACATAATCGCTGACTCGATCGAAACCGTGGTGTCAGCGCAGTGGTATGACGGCGTCATCACTATTCCTGGCTGCGACAAAAATATGCCGGGTTGTATTATCGCCATGTCGCGTCTCGACCGCCCGGGGATTATGGTTTATGGCGGATCGATCAAGCCAGGCTACTACAGCAATAAATCGGGCAAAATATCTTTGGATATTATTTCTGCATTTCAGGCGTATGGTGAATATCTGTCAGACAAGATCGATGACGAAGAGCGTATAAAGGTCATTCAGCAATCTTGCCCTGGGGCAGGGGCTTGCGCCGGAATGTATACGGCGAATACGATGGCAAGTGCTATCGAGGTGATGGGCATGAGCCTGCCTTATAGTTCGTCGATGCCGGCGATAGATCAGGGGAAGATTGATGAATGTCGACGGGCGGGCGCAGCGCTGAAAAACTTGTTGGAAAAAGATATTAAGCCCAGCGATATTTTAACCCGTGTTTCATTCGAAAATGCGATGGTGCTGATTACCGTGCTGGGAGGGTCGACCAACGCTGTATTACATCTGTTGGCAATGGCACGTGCAGCTCGGGTTGAGCTAAGTATTGATGATTTTCAATCGGTGAGTGATCGGGTGCCGTTGTTAGCAGATCTCAAGCCAAGTGGTCGTTACTCTATGCTGGATCTTCATCAGGCCGGCGGCACACCTGCGGTTATAAAGTATCTATTGGCCCAGGGTTTGCTTGATGGCAGTTGCTTAACGGTAACTGGCAAGACTCTGGCAGAGAATGTTGCGGACCTTCCAGGCTTGGACAAGGGACAAGATATTATTCGCCCGCTAGATAATCCAATAAAGGCCGAAGGCCATATTCAAATATTAAAAGGAAATCTTGCCCCCGGTGGGGCGGTCGCCAAAATTACCGGTAAGGAAGGTGAACGTTTTGTCGGTCCGGCAAGAGTATTCGATTCAGAGGAGTTGATGCTTGAAGCGCTGGAACAAGGAAAAATTATTGCTGGCGACGTGGTCGTTATTCGTTACGAGGGCCCCAAGGGCGGGCCGGGTATGCCAGAAATGCTGACCCCGACCTCCGCGGTCATGGGCGCCGGACTGGGTGACAAGGTTGCGATGATGACGGACGGTCGGTTCTCTGGTGGTTCGCACGGTTTTATCATTGGTCATGTCGTACCGGAAGCTCAGGAGGGCGGTCCACTTGCACTGATTAAGGACGGCGATGTGATCACGCTTGATGCGGTGGATAATCGGATTGAAGTTAATGTTTCCGATCAGGAAATGGCTGAGCGCCGGGCTAATTGGGAAATGCCGGCTTACAAGGCGGAGCGCGGCACTTTGTTCAAATACATTCGTACGGTGAAAGATGCGTCGCACGGTTGTGTCACCGACGAATAAGACCTTCGCACAATTGTTCTTTTGTCCTCTGGCGGCGTTAAAAACGTACTCAATCGGTCATTTATGCATTATAAACTCCCTCATTCCGTGCGTTTTTGCCTTGCCACAGAACAAAATCCCTGCTTGTGCAAAGGTCTTATACTAATGATTTAAGGAGGCGAAATGAGAATACTACATACAATGTTGCGAGTTGGTGACCTTGATCGGTCGATATCTTTTTATACCGAAGTGCTCGGTATGAAGTTGCTGAGAAAAGATGATTTTCCAGAAGGAAAATTTACCAACGTGTTTGTAGGCTATGGTGATGAAACCACTGATTGTGTGATTGAATTGACCCATAACTGGGAGACAGATGACTATGAACTGGGCACAGGTTTTGGGCATATAGCGATAGAAGTTAACGATGTGTATCAGTCGGTCGAAGATATCCGGGCGCGGGGCGGGGAAGTAACACGCGAGGCTGGACCCATGAAAGGCGGCACCCGTGTGTTGGCCTTTGTGCGCGATCCCGATGGTTATTCGATTGAGCTATTGGGTGTTTAAACAGGTGTACCCGCTGGTAATTAATTGGCGGTTTCGGTTAAATATTTTTCATAGACCCTAACAACTACCCTTGCCCGCAAGGTACACTCCGTGCACACACAAAGTGTGTAATTGATGTAGAAGAGTCGCGGCGAAATATTAGTTCAATAATTAAGCGTGATTCTAAAATTAAACGATAGAGGAATAAATATGAAACATTCACTTTCAACCTTGGCAATGATAGTTTTTGCAGCGCCGGTATTTGCACAGGACTTGACTGCGCCACCTTCTGATTCAGTTGAAATAGTTGTACCTGAAGTGGCTCGAGATTGTGTATTGGCTGAACCACCCGCCGCAATCGCTGAAGATATAGATTACGATGCGTTGGTTGCAGCTCAGGGCGAAGTGAAAAGCTTCCAGGCCAGTGCCGTAACTTATCGTGATTGTCTCGACGCTTTGCGTGCGACTGAGGAATTAACCGAGGGCAATGAGATCGCTTTAAATGCATTGCATGATCAAAGTGTGGACCTTGAGGAGCAAGTAGCCGGTCGATTCAATGAGGCTGTTAAAGCTTATAAAGCAGCTAACCCTGGTTAGGATCAATTTCGTATCGACTACGAGCCATTATCAACTACGAGCCATAGGGATAAGCTAGTAATCCGGATTTTTTCGTGAGTGCTTTTTATAAGTTGGAGGGAGCCACTCGTGCGAGACGGCAGTTAGTTGGGGCTCATGAAAACCTGAGTACGGTGCTGACACTTCAAGCACCGAAAAAGGCGCGGAATAGGGTCGTTAATAACAGGGTCATTAATAGAGGTATCTTATAGATACTCGCCCGCTAGCGGACAGAATGCGGCCCTGCCATCTCGATGAGGTGGCGGGGCATTTGCATTTATTGGGCTCGGGAAAGCCACTACGTAAAGCTATTGAGGTCGGCCAGCTACACTCAATGGTTTTTTGGGGGCCTCCGGGCACCGGCAAAACTACGCTGGCCAGATTACTGGCGAATCACACCGAAGCAGAATTTATACCCATTTCGGCGGTGCTTGCGGGCGTGAAGGATATTCGCGCTGCTATCGAATCGGCCAAGGTTCGACAGCAAGCCGGCCTCGGAGACACTATTCTGTTTGTTGACGAGGTGCACCGCTTCAATAAAGCGCAGCAAGACGCGTTTTTACCGTATATCGAAAACGGCACGATTACTTTTATCGGCGCAACTACCGAAAACCCTTCCTTTGAACTCAATAACGCACTGCTATCCAGATTGCGGGTATATGTTCTCAAGTCGCTTAATGCGAATGAGTTGGAAGCGCTGGTTAATCGTGCCCTGCAAAATGTTGAATACGGTTTGGGTGGTTCTGGGCTGATTGTGGATCAGGACGCATTAAATGCTTTGGTGAATTATGCCGATGGTGATGCAAGACGTATTTTGGGCGCGTTAGAGATTGCAGCTGATTTGGCTGAAGATGGACGGATCAGTCTTGCCTTGTTGGGTGAGGTGTTGGCCGGCGGATCGGTACGCAGGTTTGACAAAGGTGGTGATGCGTTTTATGAGCAAATATCCGCATTGCATAAATCAGTGCGAGGATCGTCGCCCGATGCGGCCCTTTACTGGTTATGTCGAATGCTTGATGGCGGGTGTGACCCATTGTATATCGCACGCCGGGTGGTACGTATGGCTTCGGAAGATATTGGCAATGCGGATCCACGGGGTGTCGCTTTGGCTTTGGATGCCTGGCAAGCGCAGGAACGGTTAGGCAGTCCTGAAGGAGAGTTGGCACTTGCACAGGCGGTGGTCTATTTGGCAGTGGCACCCAAAAGTAATGCAGTTTATGCCGCATACAAGTCGGCCATGGCCGATGCCAAATCCTCTGGATCTCTCGAGGTGCCGATGCATTTGCGAAATGCACCGACTAAAATGATGAAAGACATGGATTACGGTAAGGAGTATCGGTATGCGCACAATGAAAAGGAGGGATATGCCGCAGGTGAAAATTATTTTCCAGATGAGATGACGCCTGGCAAGTATTATTATCCGGTGGATCAGGGTTTGGAGATTAAGATTGCTGAGAAAATGGCGCGTCTGCGGGAGCTTGATAGTGCGAAAAATAAACCTTGAGCGTTGCGGATATGAGTTTGTAAATACCTGGATAACACGCCGTGAACCCATCCCTGGGGGCTCGACGCCAGCTTCCTGCTGGCGACGGTCATCCAAGTATTTACAAACTCATATTCATTGAGGCGGTACCAATCGCAATAAATTGGGTAAAGAGTAGTCGTTGATGGCAAACTTACGATAGCGGTAATACTTAATCGGGTTAGGTGTGGGAAAAGAATACTTCAAGCAATTGGAATCGGCCGAAGAGGGTGTACAGCGATCTTTAGAAGAGGTTGTCGAAAATATCCCGTTCGATGAGAGCGGTTTGATTCCGGTAATTTCGCAGGACGCTTCAAGCGGCGAAGTGCTTATGTTGGCCTATATGAATGTTGATGCCTTGAGGAAAACGTTGGATACCGGGCATATGACGTTTTGGTCGCGTTCACGCCAGTCTTTTTGGCGAAAAGGCGAGACTTCCGGGCATATGCAGAATCTTGTTGAAATGTGTTTGGATTGCGATGGCGATGCTTTGCTGTGCAAGGTGGAGCAAATCGGTCCCGCATGTCATACCAATCGTCGGTCTTGCTTTTACTTGCGGGTAAACGCAGAGGCGGGCGTAGTTGAGCTTATTGATAGTTGAGCTTGTAAATATCGATACCCCCAGTTAGCTTTGACAGTAAGCCGGTACAGGACTGCCAGGTTTAATCGAGCACAATTTGTTTCTATTTGTTTCTATGGATTGCCGGTTTGCGTTAAAATAGAGCTGTTAAAATGGAACTATGAAAGCGCATTAGGCACTCCATAGGTTCCACATCATTATTGGACATATTATTTTGAAAAATCAACTTTCTCGTCGGCTTGATAAAGTAGCCATTCTATTTGCCGGGCTTTGTCTTGTGCACTGTTTAGTGCTACCGCTCGTTTTAACAGTAGGCTCAATCGCGAGTGCCGTTGGCTTCATTGGGCATGACGATTTTCACTGGTTTATGCTTTGGTTGGTATTACCGGTGAGTCTTATAGCGCTTGGTATTGGTTGTGCTCGCCACCGAAATGGTGTGGTCGCGATAACCGGAGTTATTGGCCTTACATTGATTGTACTGGTTGCTTTTTTAAAGCATGGCGTGGTCTCTCAAACGGTTGAGCTAGCGCTGGCGGTCTCGGGTTCTTTGGTGATTTCTCTCAGCCACGCCTTAAACTATCGGCAGTGTCGAATTGGGCATTGTTGTGACCACGATCCAGAGGTTGTTCACTAGCTGCTTTCAGGCGAGAGGCGGAAAATCATCATACGGTTTAGGGCGCGACAATAAGAGGCAATTATAAATATGAAAAGCTATAAAGCGGTTTTTAGTACAAGTTTATTGTGGAAAATTTTGGCTGCGTCCACATTGATTAGTTTTGTCGTACTGCTTTATTTTGGGCGAGAGATATACCAGCAAGCGCCGCCCATGCCCGCCGCAGTCGTTTCTTCCAATGGATCGCAAATATATTCATTGGATGACATTCAACGTGGTCAAAATATCTGGCAATCGCTGGGCGGTATGCAAAAAGGTTCAATTTGGGGGCACGGCAGCTACCTGGCACCTGATTGGAGCGCTGATTGGCTACATAAAGAAGCAATGGTAATGCTTGAAACCAACGCCACACAGCAACACAGCACAAGTTTTGAAGACCTGGATACCGTTGAACAGGCGGTGCTAAGGGCACGGTTAGTTAGCGAGATTAGAGAGAATACGTGGGACAGCTCAACGGGTGTTCTCACTTTAGGAGAGTTGCGCACCGGGGCCGTTCAACAAACGGCTAGTTACTATGGTAATATTTTTCAGTCTCGCGATTCGGAGTTATCACGGTCGTTAAGAGAGCAGTACGCATTTTCTCAAGCGATAACGCTCAGCGACACTGACATGCACGCCCTGACCGCTTTTATATTCTGGACCAGTTGGAGCACCGTTACAGATCGCCCCGGCGATACTGTTTCTTACACCAGTAACTGGCCGTATGAACCGTTGGTCGGTAATACACCACCGCCAAGTCTTTTAATTTGGACATTACTCAGCGTGTTTCTGTTAATCGGTGCCATTGGTACCCTGGTTTGGTTTTATGCGCAACAATATGATCGCTGGCGTGATGACCTTGAACCCGAAGGCGGTGTTGCAGAAGACAATCTATTAGCACAGGCGATACAAACCCCTTCCATGCGGGCAACCGCCAAATATTTTTGGACGGTACTGGCTTTGTTTGCCCTGCAAATTATTCTGGGGACTATCACCGCGCATTATGCGGTGGAGGGGCAGGATTTTTATGGTTTTCCACTGGCGGATTATATTCCCTACGCGGTTACCCGAACCTGGCATACCCAGTTGGCGGTATTCTGGATTGCGACGGCCTGGTTGGCTACGGGCTTGTATGTGGCACCCCTTATTTCCGGACGTGAGCCAAAATATCAGCATATCGGTGTCAATTTTCTTTACGTTTGTTTACTGATCATTGTTGTCGGCTCTTTTGCGGGTGAGTGGTTGGGTATAAATCAATTTTTTTCTAACTTGACCCTGAATTTTTGGTTTGGGCATCAGGGCTATGAATACGTTGATTTGGGTCGATTCTGGCAAATATTCCTGTTTGTAGGGCTCATTGTGTGGTTATTGCTGATGTTTCGAGCCCTGCTACCCGCGTTGCGTGATGGCAAAAACAGATCACTCATTGTCTTGTTAGTTCTTGCGTCTACGGCGATTGGCTTGCTGTATGGTGCAGGGCTCGCCTGGGGCGAACATACCCACATTAGTAT
>JABJKL010000177.1 GCA_018660405.1 Pseudomonadota bacterium
AACTCTCTCTTAAACAATCACCTTAAACTGTCCAACTAGTGCTGACGGGGTACAGTCAGTGCTATTCGTGAACGCTTTCTTTGGGGTGGTCGGATACCGCCGGTTCGCGACAGAATGCCAGCGATCGAGCTGTGACTCCGATCAAATAGATCCGCTATCTTATGCAGTGAATCGCCTTTTTGCCAACGATCCCACATCAATGCTTTGTCAGTTTCTGAGTAATAAATTCTTGGTCGCTGCTTCATTTTTAACATCCTCTTCTCTATCGTTAGAGTTTAGGTGTTGCGTCGACCGATTGAAATCGCAGTATAAAGCGGTCATTCACCTAAACAGCAGACATCAATGTGGTGGCATTAAATAGTTGTGTAAAGTAAGTGTCATTTTTCAATCAAATAGTTGTGTAGTTTCATCCGTCATTCTGTGTAGTTTTAAAAGTCACGCTACATTTATACACCCCCCCCACAACATGTCCCAATAATTCTTGATAAAAACACTAGGTTTTATTATAATTCCTGACCCTTTTAGTCAGGAATGATCTAAAGCCTATGAAACTCACTACGAAAGGCCGTTATGCAGTAACCGCAATGATGGATCTTGCGATCCAGGCGGACAATGCGCCGGTGGCGCTGGAAGAAATTTCTGGTCGGCAGGATATTTCGCAATCCTATCTTGAGCAGTTATTTGCACAGCTTCGTCGCGCGGGTTTGGTTGAGGGTATTCGTGGCCCACACGGTGGCTATCAGTTGGCGCGTGATGCCAAAAAAATTTCCATTGCCCAGATCATTTCTGCAGTTGATGAAAATATTGATCTGACCTGTGGCAACGGCAGCACCTGCAATGGCGACACTGACCCGTGTTTGACCCATGGTTTATGGTCCTCCCTCAGCAATCAAATTTTCGATTTTCTGCATAGCGTTAAGCTTGGCGAGCTTATTCAATCGCCGGAGGTGCTGCGGGTTACCCAAAAGAAAGAAATCGGGCATGTCGCAGATATTCCGGTCCACCTACAGTAAACATGCCGGGTATTGGTTATGAGTGAATCTACACAAGAATTAGACGCGCTGGTTCATCGCGAATACCAGGAAGGTTTTGTTACCGACATTGAGTCGGACACGCTACCGCCGGGGCTGAACGAGGACGTTATTCGTGAAATTTCCCGGCGCAAGAACGAGCCGGAATTCATGCTTGAGTGGCGCTTGGAGGCCTACCGCAAGTGGCTGGATATGCCCGAGCCGAACTGGGCTCATATTAATTATTCGAAAATCAATTTTCAGGATATTTCCTATTTCTCTGCGCCTAAAAATCCTGACGATGGGCCGGAAAGCCTCGATGAGGTTGATCCCCGGTTGTTGGAAACCTATGCCAAACTGGGCATTCCGCTGGACGAGCAAAAGGTTCTCGCGGGTGTAAAAGGCGCAAATATAGCGGTTGATGCGGTATTTGACAGTGTATCGGTTCGAACTACGTTTCGGGAAAAGCTGGCCGAAGCCGGGGTTATTTTTTGCCCAATATCTGAAGCCTTGCAAGACCACCCGGAGTTGATCAAAAAGTATCTTGGTTCGGTTGTTCCGCAAGCAGACAATTATTATGCCTGCTTAAACTCTGCTGTATTTAGCGACGGTTCCTTTGTTTATATCCCCAAGGGCGTGCGGTGCCCAATGGAGCTATCGACCTATTTTCGTATTAACGAAATGAACACCGGCCAATTTGAACGCACATTGATTATTGCCGAGGAGGGCGCTTACGTAAGCTATCTGGAGGGCTGCACTGCACCGATGCGCGATGAAAACCAACTGCATGCTGCGGTGGTCGAACTGGTTGCGATGGAAGGCGCGGAAATAAAGTATTCAACCGTACAAAACTGGTACCCGGGCGATGAGTACGGCCGCGGCGGAATCTATAATTTTGTGACCAAACGAGGCGCCTGCCGTGGAGATCGCGCCAAAATATCCTGGACTCAGGTAGAAACCGGTTCGGCGATCACCTGGAAATACCCGAGCGTGATTCTTTATGGTGATGATTCGGTTGGGGAATTTTATTCGGTAGCGCTGACCCACAATATGCAGCAGGCCGATACCGGAACGAAGATGATTCACATTGGGAAAAACACATCCAGCACAATCATCTCCAAAGGGATTTCTGCCGGGCGTGGTCAAAATACTTATCGCGGGCAGGTGAAAATTCTTCGTGGTGCCGATGGTGCGCGAAATTACTCACAGTGCGATTCCCTGTTAATGGGCGATCAATGCGGCGCGCATACCTTCCCATACGTGGAAGTACAAAACAAAACGGCAACCCTTGAACACGAAGCAAGCACCTCCAAAATCTCCGAGGATCAGCTATTTTATTTGCGCCAGCGCGGTTTAAGCGAAGAGTCAGCAGTGTCGATGATCGTAAACGGCTTCTGCAAAGCAGTTTTTCGGGAATTGCCAATGGAATTTGCGGTAGAAGCCCAAAAACTGATGGATGTAAGCCTGGAAGGGGCCGTAGGTTAACGCCGCTGACAAGCGGCATTCAGTAATTCAACTCTGGAAATAATCGTGTTAAGCATTAAAAATTTAACCGTCGAAGTTGACGGCAAAGAAATACTCAAAAACCTGTCGCTTGAGGTGGGCTCCGGAGAAGTACACGCAATAATGGGGCCGAATGGCTCTGGCAAAAGCACTTTGGCGAATGTACTTGCCGGGCGTGATGGCTATGAGGTAACCGGTGGCAGCATCACCTATCTTGGCAAAGATTTGACCGAGCTTAAAATTGAAGACCGGGCGGGCGAGGGGCTTTTTCTGGCTTTTCAGTATCCGGTCGAAATTCCGGGAGTGAGCAATATCGCGATGCTCAAGGCGGCTGTGAACTCGCTTCAAAAGTACCGGGGCGAGGAGGAGTTGTCTGCTGGCGAATTTCTTAAACTGATTAAAGAAAAGGCCGCGATGGTCGAAATGAAGCAAGCGTTCTTGCAGCGCTCTGTTAATGAGGGCTTCTCGGGTGGCGAAAAAAAGCGCAATGAAATTTTGCAAATGGCGATGCTTGAGCCGACTCTAGCGGTGCTCGATGAAACCGATTCTGGCCTGGATATCGACGCGCTGAAAGTCGTCGCTAGTGGAGTGAACGCTTTACGCTCACCTGAGCGCTCCATGATTATCGTTACCCATTATCAAAGACTGCTTGATTATATTCAGCCAGATTTTGTACACGTGCTTGCCGAAGGCAACATCGTAAAAACGGGTGATAGAACGCTGGCACTTGAGCTTGAGGAGCGAGGCTATAGCTGGATTGAACAGCAAGTAGCGAAGGGATAAATGACCGCTTTACACGATTTTCTTATTGGACAAAGTCTTAAGAACACCGCTGACCCTGCGTGGTTAAGCGCTCTGCGCCAGCGCGCGTACGATCGGCTCAAAAATCGGGGCTTGCCCGGTGCCAAGGATGAAGAGTGGCGCCTAACCCGGTTATCGGAACTGTACAAGCAGGAATTTACCTTTTCCACCGCAGCTGAAACGCTTTCCCTTGACGAGGTGCCGTTAACTTCATCGGCTGAAAGTCGCCTTGTTTTTGTTAATGGTGCATTTGATGCAGGCTTATCCGACCACCATTTACCCGATGGCATTTCGATTATGCCGTTCGAACAAGCGGCCGCAAGCGAGAAGCTGGCATTACAAAGTTTTTTCAACGGCTCAACACCACACGAGCCACATGGATTTTTGTGTGCCAACACTGCCTTTGTCCAAAGCGGTTACGTTATTCACATCGCCGCCAAAACGATTGTTGAAAAACCAATAGAAATTATATTTGTTGCCAACAATCAAAAAGTGGCTGCCTGGCACTGCCGAAACATTGTTATTGCAGACCCGTTGAGCGAGGCAAGCATTATCGAGCGCCATTTGGTGGTAGACAACAAAACCTCGTATTTGAGCAATTGCGTAACAGAACTCCATCTGGCCAATGGGGCCCGGTTAAACTTTTATAAGCACCAGCATGAAGCCGAAGACGCTTACCATATTGGCGGTGTTTACAGCCAGCAGTCGCGCGACAGCCATCTGGTCACTAATAATATAGCGCTGGGCGGCAAGATTACCCGAAATGACATTCTCGCCGAATTTGTTGGTGAGGGTGCACACTGCGAAATGAATGGGCTTTCTGTGTTATCGGGCAAACAGCATGTTGATAATTGCACCGAAGTTATTCACGCCAAACCTCATTGCACCAGTGACGAGTATTATAAATCGGTATTGGACGATAGCTCCCGCTCCGTGTTTCGTGGCCGAATTGTCGTTGCGAAAGATGCGCAGAAGACCGATGCCAACCAGCAGAACAGAAATCTTTTGCTATCTGGCAAGGCAGAGGCCGACACCAAACCACAGCTTGAAATTTACGCGGATGATGTGAAATGCGCCCATGGGGCCACCGTCGGGCAATTGGACCAAAAATCCATTTTCTATTTGCGCAGCCGCGGTATTCCGGAAGAGGTTGCACGCGCGCTGTTGACCTTTGCCTTCGCCAGCGATGTGGTGAACCGGTTTAATCTGCCCGAGCTGCGGCAGCAATTGTCCAGACAGCTAACTGACCAGCTGTTAAAGGGGTTTCTGGGTTCAATAGAAACAGATGACCTGCTAATGGAGTCTGCATGACCGCGAACCTAAAACCAACTGTCAGCTTCGATATCGACGCGATTCGTGCGGATTTCCCGATTCTCGATCAGCAGATCAACGGACATCCGTTGGTTTATCTGGATAGCGGTGCTTCCACACAAAAACCGACTCAGGTTATCGATGCGATAAATGATTTTTATTTAAAGGACTACTCCAACGTTCATCGCGGTATTCACACGCTCAGCCAGCGTGCAACGGATCGCTTTGAAAACGCGCGGCTAACGGTTCGTGGTTTTCTTGGCGCGGCCTCGGAAAAGGAGATTATATTTACCCGCGGCACGACGGAGGCCATCAATCTGGTCGCTCATTCCTGGGGCCGAACTAACGTATCCGCGGGCGACGAGATTTTAATCTCGGAAATGGAGCATCATTCCAATATCGTTCCCTGGCAAATACTGACCGAAGCAACGGGTGCTAATCTGATAGTGGCGCCGGTTGACGATGCCGGTGCGCTCGACATGGCCGCTTTTCACGCGCGTTTGTCTGCAAAGACTCGATTGGTTGCCATCACACAACTGTCAAATGCGCTGGGCACTTTGACACCGCTAGAGGAAATTATTTCTTCTGCGCATAACACCGGCGCTATCGTATTAGTCGATGCCGCACAAGCCACCGCCCGACTCTCGATTGATGTCGTAGGGCTGGACTGTGACTTTTTAGCCTTTTCCGGCCACAAGCTTTATGGCCCAAGCGGTATCGGGGTTTTGTATGGCAAGCAATCGCTTCTAGACACCATGCCACCCTATCAGAGCGGCGGCGATATGATTGAAAAAGTGTCGTTTAGTGGCACAAGCTACAATGAGCTGCCGTATAAATTCGAAGCCGGCACACCGAACATGGTAGGTGCTGACGGGCTGGCCGCCGCGATAGATTACGTGAGCGCTATTGGGCTTACGCAAATTATTGAACACGAGACTGACATTTTGCAATACGCCACCGAAAAAGCGCTGGCTATTCCCGGGCTTCGTATTATTGGCACCGCAGAGCATAAAGCCGGTATTTTGTCGTTTGTCATAAACGGCGTTCATTCAACAGATATTGGCACCTTGTTGGACCAGCAAGGTGTTGCTATTCGCGTGGGCCATCATTGTACGATGCCGCTAATGGAACGTTTTGGTCTGAACTCAACCGCACGCTTTTCTTTCGGCATTTACAACTCTCACAAGGACATTGATTTAGCTTTCGCAGCACTTGAAGAAGCCTTGAAAATATTGAACTAGCTATTGACGAACTTATGACTGACTCGATTCTTGAATACGCGGACATGCCGCATGAGGCTCGCATAAGCGATCTTAACGCTCGCATCATTGCACAATTACAGACGGTTTATGACCCGGAAATTCCGGTTAATATTTACGATCTTGGTTTGATTTACGCCGTCGACATTGACGAAGATTATTTCGTCAATGTGGAAATGACGCTAACCACGCCAGGGTGTCCCGTTGCTGATTCTTTTCCGGGAATTGTCGAAAGTGCCGTGCGCGGTGTCGTCGGTGTGGCGGACGTCCGGGTTGATCTCACCTTTGATCCTCCCTGGACGATGGATTTAATAAGCGAGGAGGCGCGGCTCGAATTGGGTTTGATGTAGGCATTTCTTATTGTTTAAACCAAAATCTTCCCAAAGATTAATTTCCGCCACCTTTAAAGGCGAGTTACTATTGCAGCTCCTCTATTAACTCGTAATTAAGCCACTTGAGTGCCCGCAATAAAACCGTCACCGTTTCTCTGGCGATACTCGCCGTAATCGCTGTTTTTTATGTGTTGGTTGTCGGACAAGCGCTGCTTGTTCCGTTAGCTGTCGCGGTAATGATTTGGTACATCATTAACGCCCTTAGTGGTGCTTACCAGCGCTGGATAATCCCTCAAATTTTAAAACCTGAATGGTTAATGAAGTTATTTGCGGTGTTAACCATAGCGGTCGCCGCCTCTGCCGTATTCAATATGATCGAATCCAGCATTGGCACGGTTGTGGCGCAAGCGCCGGCGTATCGAGCCAATCTCGATAGCCTCATCGGCCAATGGTTTCGAGAATATGGTCTCGAAAAGTACCTGAATATCACCGAGATAACTCAATCAATTGAATTTGTACCCTTTGTTACTGCGCTCGGCGCTGCGCTCACTGGGCTGTTCGGAAAATCTTTATTGGTGATTGTTTATGTGTTGTTCTTGTTACTGGAACAAACACGATTCGATTCCAAAATGTCTGCTTTATTTCCAGATGCCGCCCGTCGCGACGAAGTCCGTTCTCTAATTTCGCGCACCCAGGAAGACATCCAAACATATGTTTGGATAAAAACACTGGCAAGCATTACCACCGGTGTTTCCAGCTATGTCGTTCTTTTGTTTGTGGGTGTCGACTTTCCAGAGTTCTGGGCCTTTCTAATTTTTATGCTTAATTTCATACCCACCATTGGTTCTATTATTGCCACTTTATTCCCCGCTGTGCTCACGCTGGTTCAATTCGAGGCACCCCTCCAGCCGTTTCTTATTGTTTTGCTGAGCGTTGGTTCTATTCAGTTTTTAATTGGTAGCGTAATCGAGCCGCGCCTTTTGGGGGCTTCTCTAAATTTAAGCCCTCTGGTTGTGTTGTTATCCCTCGCGTTATGGGGCAGCATTTGGGGAATCGCTGGAATGTTTCTATGCGTTCCGCTGACCGTTATTTGCGTTATTATTCTTGCGCATTTTGGCCAAACCCGGCCCATTGCGGTGCTGCTTTCAGGGAATGGTAAACTCCGGTTTGTCGATGGATAAATAATCTTATTCCCTTTCATCCTGGTGCTCCATAAAACCAATGTTGTTGGAGTACTAGCTTCCCGCAGTCAACGCCTCCCGTACTAACAAGGTCTGCTTTCGTGTCGTTCCCCAACGATAATTTCCAATCAGACCCGATTTTTGAATCACCCGGTGACAAGGAATCAATATCGATACAGGATTAGCGCCAATGGCCGTGCCCACTGCCCGTTGAGCTTGGGGTCGGCCAATCTTGCTGGCTAACTGTTGATAGCCTGTTGTTTCACCAAACGGTATATCCAACAGCGCGCGCCAAACCTGCACTTGAAAGTTTGTGCCGCGCACATCCAGCTTAACGGGTTTGCTGGTTTTGGTAGAGAAAATGGTGCCTGCCAAAATCAGCGCCTGAACTTGATCCTCTTCAACTTCCGCCGCGGGCCATTCATCTTGAACTCTCTGTAAGGCCTGTTCCATGGAAAAATCAGCACTTATAAACTGAAGGGAACATATGCCCCGGGGGGTCCATGCTATATACACCTCACCAAATGGCGTACCACTCAAGCCACAACGTATGCTGACTCCTCCACCTAGCTTAATCAACTCGCCGGGGGTCATCGCAATAATATTAACGGTGCAATCGTATAGCCTGGATGCCGAAGAAAACCCCCCATCCAGCGCTGTATCCATAACCCGGTTGCCGGCCCGCAACCCATCGGCTGCACGCAAATAGGAAACAAACTGAATAAAGCGGGACGGGGTAATTCCTGCCCAGGATTTGAACAACCGGGTTAGCTGTAGACCAGAAACACCTAAGTGCTTTGCAAGTTGGGCTGGCGATAAAATTTCCTGCTTTGATTCGGAAATACTTTTAATGGCGCGCGCTACCAGCTCATAGCGATCAGTATTGCTTTTTTTTTCAGCTGTTAAATCCATACGCAAAGTTTGCACGCTCTGCGCAATCAGGTCGACCCGAATTTTTCATGTGGCCCCGATTTACACTGCGGGATTAACCCTCTGGATTGAAAGGCTCATCCGCGTCGGTAATTTCTTCTTCAATCATTACGCTTGCTTGAGAAAGCACAATTGCTTTCAACAAATTAAGCGCTTCACCAAGTTGGTAATCTGAAATGTCCTCTTCAGCCGTAGAGCTTAATTCATTCTGTTCCTTCTCATTGTCCAAATGCCCACGCAAATCGCTTTCCCGAACCCGCAGCCTTGAGGGTTCAGGCCGCGTGACCTCCAGTCGTTCAACGAAAATATCGGGCTCTATTCCTTCTGCCTGAAT
>JABJKL010000230.1 GCA_018660405.1 Pseudomonadota bacterium
AAACATTTTTGGTGAAGTGCAAGAGGCGCAAAAAGCAATCGAATTAGCGCGCTTACTCGAATAATAGCGGGTAATCGGATCATTTCAATATTGGTGCTTTGTAAATATACCATTGGCCCATCCTGATAATAGCCCGAGGAGGTCACCGGCTTAACGATTTCGCCTGTTCTGCCAGCACAGGTTGCATCAATGTTAGATGGGGCATGCGCTGGATCATATTCCCTAAAAACTTGAGTCCCACCCGCAAACTTATTCCATCAGCGGTATTGCACGGTCAATGTCGCCTAGGATTCGTCGGATCATCCAATGCCATATTTGTCTAGGTCGCGCAGCTTTTGGGTTTAATCAAGAAGCGATTTATCTCTTCACTCGAAGAGTCTATTCGGCCCATTTCTCTGGTGCGATATAGCATGCAGTGCTAATGGTTTCCTCTCCAGCGAGATATTGTCTCTCTGGTTATCCAAATATTCCCCAGTCTTTTTTGTAGGGTCTGTGTGCATTTTAAAGGGGGCCAAGATATTTTTTAAATCCGAGATAAAGATGTTTTAAACCTCCTATCTTCCTGTTCTTTGTCGATTTTTTTTACAACTCGCTGTCAAGGAGGTGGCTTTGCATTTATAACAAATTGAAATCCTTGAAATAAAAATAGCTGGCGTGGAATTTGCTGGATAATTTGTGCCCGGGTATTCGGCTTGGGCCAATTTAGGAGATTTGCCCATGCAGCCCCATCAACGTGCATATGTTTTTGCTCTCAACCTGTTCGTTACGTCGATTGATAAAAAATATCAATAAATTACGAAATATCTGTCTCGTCCTAACACACGTTGACAGCTTTCCGGCAGGGAGTGGTTATGGGTAAGCTATTCGAAGAGCTTAAAAGGCGGAGAGTCTTTCGCGTAGCTGCCATGTACTTGGTTGTTACCTGGTTAGTAATTCAGGTAGCTGACGTGGTGATTCCTGCTTTGCGATTACCCGAGTGGACTCTGACATTTATCACGGTTCTGTTTATGCTCGGTTTCCCCATCGCCATTGTTCTGTCATGGGCGTACGACATAACACCTGACGGTATTCGGCCCGATGATCCAGATTTACGGTCGGACACAGCAGCGCAGCCTGGCAATCAGGAACTCATATACGCGATCTTGGCCCTAGTGCTTATCGTGGTGGGGTTTCAGGTGGCAGATCGAATGCCAGCCAATCAATCGGATGTAGAAATCTCGCGCATACCCATAGTAGAGGAGGGACTACCTCCGCCGGTCACCTATGTTGATATAGTGACGCCACCGACGGCATCGACGGCTAATTTTGCACTATCGCCCGACGGCACTAAGATTGTTTTCGTCGCGTCGGGCGATAACAGTGGCTCAAGGCTTTGGCTGCGTTCATTGGCATCTCCTGTAGCTCAGCCTCTAGTCGGCACCGAAGGTGCACTGACGCCATTCTGGTCGCCGGATAGCAGATCGATTGCTTTTTTGACAGACAACGCATTAAAAAGGACAGATCTTGGGGGCGGTGATCCCCAAAAACTGGCGCACGCAGATTTTCCCCGTGGTGGTAGTTGGGGAATTAATGACGTCATCTTGTTTTCAGCCAATCCGACCGGCCCCCTGATGCAGGTTCCTGCGACGGGGGGAGAATCAACGGTAGCAACCGAGCTGGAAGAAGATCAGTTAAATCACCGCAACCCATTTTTCCTTCCGGATGGTCGCCAATACTTGTTTTATGTGCAGGGTTCACCTTCAACTGCAGGCATCTATCTCGGAAATCTTGATGGCAAGGTGCCGGTTCGTCTAACGACAGCAACCAGTGCCGGAGTTTATCATCCTGATGGCTGGTTGATGTGGCTTCGCGCTGGCAAGTTGTCGGCTCAGCGACTGGCGCTGGATCAAGCCGTGCTGACCGGTGAGCAGATAAGCCTAGCTGACGGTGTTGCTGAAAACCGGGCTAACCACATAAGTGCCCTGTCAGTCTCGGGAAATGGGTTGATTGCCTATCGCCGAGGCTCTGCCAGCCTGCGGCAGTTGATCCATTTCGACGAAGCCGGAAAGCAACTTGGCATGGTAGGTGAACCAGACGGGGTTATTTATGCCCCTCGGCGGTCCCCAAGCGACGAACGTGTTGTGGTATATCGTAATTTGCACGGCAATATCGATGTCTGGTTAATGGATGGGACGCGTAAAAGTCGGTTCACTTTCAACCCGGGCATGGACGTATTCCCTCTCTGGTCTCCTGATGGGAGTCAAATTGCATTCCACTCTAATCGTTCAGGCAAAGGTGACCTTTACAAAAAGTCCAGTAGCGGCACAGGTAAAGAATCTGTGATTGTAAGCTCTGACCTGCTTAAGTGGCCGAGTTCCTGGTCT
>JABJKL010000076.1 GCA_018660405.1 Pseudomonadota bacterium
GCACCGTAGCTTAATAAACAAGCTGCTATTTCCAGCCTTCCGTACTGAATTGCTACATGCAGAGCAGAGTTTCCGAGCTTGTCTCGGCAATTAGGGTCAACCCCGTTTGCTAATGCAGCAGTCACTTCGGTTGAGGCATTCGATTTAATAGAATCTGTTAACTTGTCTCCTTTTATACGCATATTTAATTCAGCCATGTTAAGAATCCAATTTTTTCAATTTCGATTAGCGTAATTTTCACGTCTTCACGCATCCGGTGAATGGGTTGATCAAATTTTTGTGACAGGCTTTGTATTATTTGCTCTGTGGTAGAAACCCCGTTACAGCGGGAAAGTATGAGTTTGGCAGTTTTGTTTAGCGAAACTGATGCGTTAGTTGTTGGCAAACACAGCGTGAAATTATCATCGTCGTCTGATGCTTCAACGCCGCTGGACAATACCGGTATACGCCCACCCTCCAGCTCAAAATTCAACGAGTAACTCGTATTTTGAATAAATGCATGCTCAGAGAAGGAAGATCGAATGCCAATATGTTGCACCAGAGATGGTGCCGAACAGCAAACGTGGTCAATTTTCATTTCGTGCTTTAACCACTCGTTTATCTGTAGGTCGGCGGTGTGGCGATTGCCGCCTGTATTGTAATAGTTGCTTAGCCACGCAGCTAAAGAGTAGGTATCGGCTGCACTAATAGCAAAACACAGAGACCCATAAAAATTAGGGTATGGAAGATCATAATGTTCTTCACCAGCGTTTACGGCATCCACAATATCTTGATAGGAAGCGTAGAACGACCAAACTCTGTTACCCTCTAGATGCTTGTGAATGAATTGATCGATTCGATGCGGCAAGTTTGGCGCCACCTCAATATCATCTTCCATAAAGATAATAGTTTCCGCGTCAAATGCAGGTTTCGTTTTAAGTGCCCGGGCAAAATTTTCAATCAGCTCAATTCTTTCTGGGCTGTAGTTGATTGTTATCGGATATGGCAGATCATCTATAAAGTTCAGGTAATCAGTATTTGCCGAACCCGAGTCGAATACTTCCAGTGTCATCCCAGGGTAATCAAAAAAACCACCATCAATCAAGCTGGTAATGCTCGCCTCAATATAATTCGTTCGACCACGATCCACGGTGATCATCACCGCAGTAAGTTTTGATTGGGAATCGCGCTCGTTAGGTGCGACCGATTTGTTTGCAGTTGAATTGGCCATCTGGATTTATCTACAATGCGCTGCAGATACTATGATTGAAACGGACCAAGTATAGCTTAAGAGATCGAACCGATTGTTACCTCAGCCCAAATGGTTACTGAGCTTGAAATCACTATTAGCAAGCGTTGGTTCAGAAATGTATTTGCCAAATACCAGCATGACACGCCGTGAATCCATCCATGGAGGCTCAGCTCCCTGCTGGCGATGGTCATTCTGGTATCTGCCAAAGCCATACTTTTGAGACTAACGTAGAGAGCAGTGGGTCAGGCCCTAATTAGTTACATATTGCGTGAAGCGTATTGAATTCGTTTATTTATTCGGCCTAGACTTCAATGTTGCTTTTACCGACATTGCAGGTTTCGCAAAGAATTTGTAGGTTCTCTGATACGGTTTCCCCGCCTTTTGACCAAGGGGTAATATGGTCAACGTGTAGTTTGGCTCCATTTTGGGGTGATGCGCCACATAATTTACATTGCGCACCATCTTTCATAAGTACCATTGCCCTTAAACGCCAATTAACATTTCGCGATGTTCTTTTGGTTCTTGCCGACTTTTTGTTTGTTTCGACAGTAGGCATTTCACCATCATTAACCCACGCAACAAATGCTTCGAGAGCTTTACGCCATCCGCCAAACCTCTTTTCATAAGTACCTGAAGAATACTTTGAGACATCTTTAGTTAGGTCGTTATATTTTGGTTGACGCCCTAAATTAGTCCATGTTTCTGCCAAGTTTTCAAAAAGCTGTTCGTTTGTAATATTTAGAACTCTGGTTTTCTTAAGTTCCGCCTTTTCAAGAGAATTAAACCAAGAGCCAAACCTTCGACTCAATGTCGTGTTGTGGTAGTTACCATGTTCGTTGTACTCATCAATGGTGACTTTGTCTTTGTGTAATATTTTAGCGACGCGCTTCAAGTCATCTATCAAATCTTGATCGGGCACGTTTCGATTATGTGATTCTAGTTGAAACTTCATACTTTCTTTTGAGGGGTGGTGCTACCGTGATTGGTGGGTTTATAAAACAAGTTCAGTTAGATGAGGTGGAAATCTTCTCACGCGAGGTGATTTTGTTCTAGGACAAGGCAAAAATGCACGCAGAAGAGGAGTTTACTTGGTGTAAATGACGATTTGAGTACATTTTTAACGCAGTAATAGGACAAAAACATCCGCGTGTGGGGATTTCTGAAAATAGTGCTGGAAAATTAGCAATAAAACATTACAGTTCCCGATCCTGTAAATCATGCGAACGGCTAAAACGAAACGAGAGTGAGATGAGCGAAAACCGCCACGAAAAATTAATCATTTTAGGGTCCGGCCCGGCCGGGTATTCTGCGGCTGTATACGCTGCACGGGCTAACCTTAAGCCGGTGTTGCTTACTGGTATGGAGATGGGTGGGCAATTAACTACGACTACTGAGGTTGACAATTGGCCGGGTGATGTCGAAGGTTTGCAAGGTCCGGAATTGATGGAGCGTATGAAGGCACATGCAGAACGATTTGATACAGAGATCGTGTTTGACCACATCGATGCCACGGATTTTAGCGAAAAGCCTTATAAGTTGACCGGGCAAAACGGCACTTATACCTGCGACGCGCTGATCATTTGTACCGGTGCTTCGGCGATGTATTTGGGTTTGGAGTCTGAAGCCGCGTTTATGGGTAAGGGGGTCAGTGCCTGTGCTACTTGCGACGGGTTTTTCTATCGCGACAAGCCGGTTGCGGTTATTGGCGGTGGAAATACGGCCGTTGAAGAGGCCTTGTATTTATCCAATATATGTTCTGAGGTAACTCTGGTGCATCGACGTGATGCCTTAAGGTCAGAGAAGATTTTACAGGATCGGCTTTTCGCCAAGGCGGAATCTGGCAATGTGAAGTTGGCGTGGAATAATACCTTGGACGAGGTTCTGGGTGATGATTCCGGGGTTACCGGGGTGCGTATAGCCAGCACCCAATCGGATGAAAAACGGGATTTGAAGGTTGATGGCGTGTTCATCGCCATTGGACATCGGCCAAATACCGATATATTTAAAGGTCAACTGGACATGAAGAATGGTTATTTGACCATTAATAGCGGCTTACAGGGAAACGCGACTCAAACCAGTGTGCCAGGTATCTTTGCGGCGGGTGATGTGGCCGATCAAGTGTATCGGCAAGCCGTGACCTCTGCCGGTTTTGGTTGCATGGCAGCTCTGGATGCAGAGAAATACCTGGATGATCTGGATTAGGGCATAAAGTCTTCCGAAATAAACCCCTGACAGTTTTTAGTCGGTCTTTCTGTTTTATCACCCGATGGTTGCAAGGTTTAAATTACTGCGATTCAGGCAATTGAACGACCAGGCCGTCTAACTCTGCGGTTACGGTAATTTGGCAAGACAGGCGGCTGCTGTCTTTTGGTTCTAGTACACACTCGACCATCGCTTTTTCCATATCGTCAGCGTCGGGTATTTTACCTTTCCAGGCTTCATCAACATAAACGTGGCACGTGGCACAGCTACATGCACCACCACATTCCGCCAAAATACCATCAATACCGTTATCGACGGCACCCTGCATTACGCTGCTGCCTTCGGCAACGTCGGCTTCATGTTCAGTACCATCGTGTTGAATGTATTTTATCAGGGCCATTTATTACTCCAATCGTTTAAGGCATATTTCCTGCTCGCGATTATACGTAAATGCCCGCTTGATTAAAGTGGCTCGATATCTTTCTTTAAAGCATCTTTTTTGCTGGTATTTGTTACTTCTTTTGTGCACAATTACTCGTACACATAGCGTTTTGGATAAAGTGCGATGTGTTTTCCGGCAGGAGCCTGTAGTTAAAGCTAGCTAATAGTTAAAGCTTGTAGTTAAAGTCTGTAGTCACAGATTGACCTTAGATGCGCAGGCCACATATTTCTCACCCTTGGTTTCACAATTTATATTAAGGGGTTTGGTGTAAGGCCATTTCGATGAGAGGCCGGAGCTTGGTTGATAGCCATATACAAATGAACAGACCGATAAGGGCTTTAGTTCCGCGCTCTTTGTCCATATTTTCGATAATTGATTTTAATGGGAAGCAATCATTTGAAGGGTTGGTCGTTAATGCACTACCGGTAAAACGGGCCACGAAAACTGTGGAATCAGGCTTGGAGATTAAAGCGAAGCAGTGCTTTTACGCCTAAATAGAATAAACAATATTTATAAAAGAGATACGAGTGGAAGCAAAAATACTGGGTGCGAGCGAGCACTCCATTACTCCAGACCAATTAAGTAAGGCCGCTAATATAGTGGTTAACACGCTTCAAGAGGCTGGCTACGAGGCCTTTGTGGTTGGAGGCTGTGTGCGCGACCTGATTATTGGCAAACACCCGAAGGATTTCGATGTAACCACCGATGCATTACCTGAACAGGTATGCAAATTATTTAAAATGGCACGCACAGTTGGGCGTCGCTTCCGAATAGCGCATGTAAAGATTGACCGCGAAATAATTGAGGTGGCGACCTTTCGGGCTGCTGCGGATGCGGATACTCAAGCCGGCCACATGGTCGAAAGCAGCGAGGGTATGTTGACCCGCGATAATGTGTACGGCACCCGCGCTGAAGATGCGCTGCGCCGAGACTTTACTGTCAACGCGCTGTACTACGATCCGGTTAATAGTCTGTTACTTGACGATGTCGGTGGGCTTGATGATATTGAGGCGAAGCGTTTAAGAAGTATTGGCCCGGTTGAACAGCGGTTTCGTGAGGATCCTGTGCGCATGCTTAGGGTGATTCGGTTTGCGGCCAAGTTAGGTTTCGATATGGAACCTGAGGCGATGCGCATGATAGAAGGGATGGGCGGTATGCTTAACAATGTCCCGCCAGCGCGAATGTTCGACGAAGTGTTGAAGTTATTCCACGGCGGCGCGGCTTTGGCAACCTTTGAATTGTTGCGTAAATATTCTCTGTTCAAGTATTTGTTTCCATTTACCGACCATTGTTTGAATGATGAAGAGCCCGGTTTACCTGAAAAGGCTATGGCCAATACCGACAGGCGTATTAATGAGGGTAAGCCAGTTATTCCTGCATTTTTGTTCGCTTGCATGTTGTGGGAGCCGGTGCGCGAAGACGCTGAAAAAATTATTGAAAGCGGCACACCCGCCAATAGAGCATGGAAAGTCGCAATGGCTGATACCTTGCGGGATCAGTGCCAATATGTAGCTATTCCCAAGCGTTTGGCTGAAGTTATTATGGATATTTGGGAACTGCAGATGCGTTTGGCGCGTCGTCAACC
The DNA here is from genome assembly GCA_018660405.1 of Pseudomonadota bacterium. Taxonomy (GTDB): domain Bacteria; phylum Pseudomonadota; class Gammaproteobacteria; order Arenicellales; family Arenicellaceae; genus UBA10349. Next base: position 5,461 of record JABJKL010000076.1, read on the forward strand.
CAAAGAGATCAAGTCACTGATGGGGCACCGGCGGTTTCGTGCGGCTTATGATTTCTTGCTGCTGCGCTCCGAGCTGAGTGAAGTTGATCGAGATATCATCGATTGGTGGACCGATATTCAAGAGCAAGATGGGGATCGTCAATTGGAGATGGTGCAAACGCTGAAGGAAGAGCGTGAAGACGACGGCGGTTACCCTGACGATAATATCGGCAACCGAATCGACGGGCCAGACCGAAACACCAGCGGTAATACTACGAATAATCGTTCGCGTCAAAATCGGCGCAATTCCCGGGGTCGCGGGCAGCGTGGCGCACAAGGTGGTGATCAAGGCCAGAGCAGTGGCAATGGCCAAAATAGGCGTCGAAATCGTTCTGGCAGTCGCGGCCCGAGAGCAGCTGGTGGTGCTAACGGTGCTAGTGGTACCCAGCAACGAGATGGGCGAAGTCGTTCGCGTGGGCCAGGAAAGCGGGCAGGTGGTGGGCGTAGCCGCAATGCCGGTAATGCCAACTCTAATTCTGCCTAGCCCCTTATTAGTATTGGGTCTAGATTATTCTGGAGCTTATCAGTGACAGTCGCCTATTTGGGTGTCGGCGCAAATCTTGGTCACCCTGTGGAGCAATTGCAGCGCGCACGCACTTTGCTCAACCGACATTTCGCCATTCAGTTCATTCAATCTTCATCTATTTATAGCAGCTTTCCTGTTGGTGGTGCTGGGTTATGTAATACAGGTCAGAGCATGTATGTAAATGCAGTTTGGCAAATTCATACATCGCTATCGGCATCCCGGTTGTTATCGGTGTTAAATGAACTTGAGCTTAAGCTTGGGCGTAAACGGCTACGCGGCAGTAAGAATATGGCTCGACCGTTGGATCTGGATATTTTGCTTTATGGCAAGCAACGAATAAATACGAAAAACTTAATCGTGCCACACCCTCGGTTACATCTAAGGCGCTTCGTGCTTGAACCTTTGGCGGAAATCGCTTCAGGTTTGACTGTGCCCGGTGTTGGGGTGGTGCAGTATCTCGCTCAGCAGAATTTGATTTTAGTACAGGCGGTGAAGTTACTGCATTATTCGACGAGTTTAACGCCTTCTAAATGATTCGCTGAGACTATTTTCTCACTACACCTGCATGGCACAATATTTCCACATTCACTCAGATAACCCGCAGATGCGTTTGCTGAAGCAGGCCGTTGAAATATTACAACGGGGCGGATTGGTCGCCTACCCAACCGATAGTAGCTATGCCTTGGGTTGTCATATCGGTGACAAAGAGGCGATGGAACGTATTGGGCGCATACGTGCTTTGGATAGTGATCATAATTACACCTTGGTTGGCCGAGATATTTCGCAGCTAAGCCAGTATTTTAAGATGACAAACGAGCAATTTCGGTTGATTCGAGCCTGCACGCCTGGCCCGTATACTTTTATTTTACCGTCGACGCGCGAGGTACCACGCCGGCTACAGCATCCCAAACGCAGAACAATCGGCTTCCGTATACCGGATAACCCTATCGTGCAGGGCTTGCTTGCTCTGCTGGGTGAGCCGATTATCAGCTCAACCCTGATTCTACCGGGTAGTGATTTCCCCATGGGTGACCCGGGCGAGATTCGGGAACAACTTGAACATTTGGTCGATGTGGTTATCGATGGTGGTCACGGTGGCAATCAGCCAACCACTGTTGTTGCGTGGACGGGAGCGAGCCCAGAAATCCTTCGTGAGGGCCGAGGTGATAGCACGCCGTTTAGGTAGCCTCTTTATTTTAGTTACAGATAGTTTTAAGAAAGCACTAGGGGCCGTTCTCAATTAATTTACTACCGCTGTTGAAGCTGAAAATACGCCAGACAAGGCATGAGGAGCGTAGTTTGGTTATTCTAAATAAGCGACGAATAACGCCGTATGGCGTATTTTCAGCTTCAACCCACTGGGCCAAGGCCCTTTTTCTCCTCCGCTGCGTTATCATTCGCTCATGTAGAATGACTACATCACACTCATTCTGCCTTGCTGAGAAGAAAAAGGGCCCTGGCAGCGATGGTAAATTAATTGAGAACGGCCCCTAGCATTTGTTACCATCACACAGGGGAACCTCTGATCCATTCATGAACTCGTATATCACGCTCAAAATGTCCAGCTTCTTTGTTTCGAATCTTCGCAATAGACTCGTTATTACGTGCGATTCGCGCCTCAAATCTGAGCATTTTGAGCGCAACCTACTTCGTCCAGAATAAATCAGAGGTTCCCTGGCAATATGCGTCGTTTTTTTAGGAGTATTTATTGATTAGTAAAGCCGGGCAACCAAATCGGGTTGTATCAGGCATGCGCCCAACTGGGCGGTTGCATTTAGGGCACTACCACGGGGTGCTAAAGAACTGGATTGAGATGCAGCATGAATACGATTGCTATTTCTTTGTTGCCGATTGGCACGCACTGACCACCCATTACGAATCTGAAACGGTAAGTATTTCAGATAATGTATGGGAAATGGTCATCGACTGGCTGGCCGCCGGTGTTGATCCAGGCCGTGCAACTTTATTTGTGCAGTCGCGTGTGCCACAGCATGCCGAGTTAAATTTGCTGCTGTCGATGATTACTCCTGTTAGCTGGCTTGAGCGCGTGCCAAGTTATAAAGACCAACAAGCTAAATTGCACGAAAAAGACTTGTCTACGCATGGCTTTTTAGGATACCCGGTACTGCAAGCTGCAGATATTATGTTGTATCAGGCCGTCAAGGTGCCGGTTGGTGAAGACCAAGTACCGCACGTGGAGCTCACTCGAGAGATCGCTCGTCGTTTCAACTTTCTTTACGGTCGTGAGCCAGGCTTTGAGGAAAAAGCAGAACAAGCGATTGGCAAGCTGGGCAAGAAAGGGGCCAAACTTTACCGTGCTCTTAAAACGGCCTATACCGAGCGGGGTGAGCAAGATGCCATCGAGCGTTCACATGCACTGTTATCAAACAATCAAAACCTGACCAATGCTGAGAGCGAATTGCTATATGGTTATATAGAAGGTGGTGGCCGGGTAATTCTTCAAGAACCGGAAGCGCTGCTTACCGAGGCTTCCAAAGTGCCAGGTTTGGATGGGCATAAGATGTCGAAGTCGTATGGAAATACAATTGCTCTTCGAGACGACCCGGCCCGGGTTGAGCGTGAACTAAGAGCGATGCCGACTGATCCAGCACGAATTCGACGTAACGACCCCGGCGACCCCAGCCTTTGTCCGGTATGGGATCTGCATCATATTTACACCGATCGCAATACCAAAGACTGGGTAGAAGTGGGTTGCCGTACCGCTGGAATTGGCTGTGTCGACTGTAAACAACCGTTAATTGACGCAATTCTGAAAGAGCAAAAAGAAATTGCCCAACGCGCAGATGAATATTCGCAAGACCCCACGTTGGTGAAAAATATTATTGCCGATGGTTGTGAACGCGCGCGCGATACAGCCGAGGAGACGATGGATGAAGTGCGTCATGCTATGTCCATTGACTATTGATCGATCTCTAAAAAGCACCGTTAAATGAGCTCCAACGACGATAAGCAAGAGGTAGAAGCAGAATCGCAACACACTTCTGTGTCAGGTGAGTTGTCGGGGTCTCTGGATGACCAAGGCTACAGTGCAGCACTGCGCGTGGTGGTTTTGGGTGAGGTGATGGACGAGTTGCCTACAGACTTATACATTCCACCAGACGCACTTGAAGTGGTGCTGGAAAGTTTCGAGGGCCCGCTTGACTTATTGCTCTATCTCATTCGTAAACAGAATATTGATATTCTGGACATTCCAGTGGCCGACATAACTCGTCAGTATATGGCTTATGTCGAAATAATGCGGGTGGCTAATTTGGATTTGGCGGCCGAATATCTGGTGATGGCCGCCTTGCTAGCCGAAATCAAGTCGCGCATGCTACTACCCAGACAGACGACTAACGAAGATGATGATGAGGATCCGCGTGCGATTTTGATCCGACGGTTACAGGAATATGAGCGGTATTCGCAAGCCGCCACCAAAGTGGAAGATCTGCCACGTCTTGAACGTGACTTACATAAAGCGCAAGCGCAATATAAGTTGCCGGAAAAAGATGCGGTGGAGCCGGATGCCACCTTGAATCAATTGATGCTGGCCTACGAGCGTGTTGTTACGCGCGCCGTGGATCGCGAAGGCTTGCTGGTTAGTCGCGAGACTTTGTCGATTCGTGAGCGTATGACTGATATCCTGAAAATACTCAGCACGCGGGAGAACGTAAGGTTTGAGCACCTGTTTGCCCCCGAAGAAGGCCGATTAGGAGTCGTCGTTACCTTTATTTCGTTGCTTGAACTGTTTCGAGATGAAATGCTCATTGTTGTACAGAACGAACCCTTTGCACCCATTCATATTAAAGCAGCCGCATGAGCAATACTGAAAAAAAATCTGAACAGACTTCGCGTTCCACCAGCGATCCCAGTGAATTGGAGCGAATTATTGAAGCAGCTTTATTTGCCACTGATGACGCTTTGAGTGTCCGGCAACTGCAAGCGATGTTTCCGGTTGAGGCCGTGCCGTCAGCGGATGATTTGAAAGTTTCATTGGATTCTTTGTCAGAGTTTTATCAGAACCGAAGTATTGAGTTACGTAAACTTGGTAAAGGTTGGCGTTTTCATACGCGTGATATGTATTCCGATTGGTTAGCAAAGTTGTTCCGCGAGAAACCACCACGTTATTCACGCGCCTTGATGGAAACCTTATCCATTATTGCCTATCGACAACCAGTCACACGCGGCGAAATTGAGGAGATACGTGGCGTGGCGGTACGTTCAGAAATGTTGCGAATATTGGCGGATCGAGGTTGGGTCGTATCGGTGGGGCATCGAGACGTTCCCGGTCGCCCCGAGTTATTAGGGACCACCGATGCATTTTTACAGTACTTCAATTTGGCCAGTCTTCAAGAATTGCCTGAATTGCCCGACCGGCGCGATATGCATGACGTGGCGAAAGACAGTGATGTTGAGATGCCGACGTTGGAAATGTTTGACTCAGAAGCGTTGGATGATGCCGATGCCGCCAAGATTGATGATAGACAAGAACCCGATGGGGGCAATGATGCAGACCAGCTAGCTGAGGTGATAGAGTTGCCGGGATCAAGCGATGCCAAGGTTGCTGGCATTTCTGATCAACCTGATAGTGATGGTTGATCGATAAATTTTATTGGTAGTTTCTATTGTTGGTTTCTATCATTAATTCCCGGGTCAGCCAGTGATGGCAGAGCGTATACAAAAAATATTGGCAGCCGCAGGGCATGGTTCCCGTAGACAGGCTGAACGCTGGATCGATGAAGGCCGAGTGACGCTTAATGGCAAACGTGCCAAGCTTGGCCAGTCGGCTACGCATACCGATAGTATCCGCTTAGATGGAAAGCCAGTGGTCATCGCCCAGGCCTCTCAGTATGGCGCCCGTGTGTTGGTTTACCATAAGCCCGAAGGGGAAATATGTACTCGTGCCGAAAATGAAAAGCGCCCAACTGTTTTTGATAACTTGCCTGGTTTGCCTTCCGGACGCTGGATATCGGTAGGGCGACTGGACTTAAATACTAGTGGTCTGTTGTTGTTTACCGATGATGGTAATCTCGCGAATCGTCTAATGCATCCCTCTAGCGAAATAGAACGAGAGTATGCTGCCAGAGTGTTAGGGCCCGTTAAAAGGGGCGCAATAGAGGCTTTGGTGAAAGGTGTAAAAATTGATGGGAAGCCAGCTGCTTTTGAGCGTGTTGAAAAAATTCAAAGCAGCGAAGGACGCAATCAATGGTTTCGCGTGGTGATTAAGGAAGGCCGCTATCGTGAAGTGCGAAAACTTTGGGAGGCTGTGGGCTATACGGTTAATCGATTAAAGAGGGTGCGCTACGGCGCCATTAAGTTGCCTAGAGATTTGCGCGCCGGTAAATATACGACGATGCCGCCAAGGCAACGAGATAAGGTGATTATAATGGCCGGCATGCCTGTCCAGGTTCGAGGTGCAGCCAGAACCAAGACTAAATCTTCTGCCGTGACACGAACCACAGCCAGGCGGAAGAAAGGAAACAGAATGCCAGGACACAGGAGCTAGACCGCGATGCGCGTGTCTATCATAACAGTCTGCTTTAATGCGATAAGCACTATTGGGCATACGCTGGAATCTGTGGCTTGCCAGCGTGGTGTCGAAATTGAGCATATTGTCATTGATGGTGAGTCTACCGATGGTACCGCCGAGTTGCTCAAGGCGAACGAAAAGCAACTTGCGCAACTGCTCAGTGAGCCCGATCAGGGTATTTATGATGCTATGAATAAAGGGCTACGGCTTGCTACCGGCGATGTGGTCGGCCTGCTGAATGCGGATGACGTGTTGGCCCACGACGGTGTTTTAGCTGAAGTGGTTAACACTCTGGATCGTTCGGGTTTGGATGGATGCTACGCAGACCTTGTTTATGTGGATCAACTGGATTCTGGGGAGGTGGTTCGATATTGGAAATCTAACACCTATAAAGCGGGTGCAGCGTGCCTAGGTTGGATGCCACCACATCCCACGATATACCTTAAAAGCTCTGCGCTCGAACGTATCGGGGATTACCGTATTGATATTGGGCCACAGGCGGACTTGGAATACTGTGCGCGAATTTTTGAGATAGAAAAATTATCGCTGGCATATGTGCCCAATGTTTGGGTAAAAATGCAAATTGGCGGGATTACCAATAACCGCATCAGAGATATTTTACGCGGAAATTGGAACTCTTATTTGGCGTTAAGAGAGTTATCTTTAGCGCCTAATCCAATATCTTTCTTCTTTCAAAAGTTACGATATCGATTGCCGAGCTTTCTAAACGATTAGCGTTTTACCACGATATTCTGAGTCCATTGTGCTCAAGCAGAGGAGGTACGCCGGTATTATATGTGAAGGCTCTGGTGACTCGTCGACTTTTTCGCCTGGATGAGATGCGCGCCGCATGGCGGTTCTCACTGAACCGGGATTAATGCAGCTAAACCAAAGGTCGGTGGTGTTCTCTAATTCTTCATGCCACAGCCGCATTTGTGTTTCGACCCCGGCGTAAGCAATAGCATAAGCGCCCCAGAAGGCGCTCGGTTGAGTAGCGCTATCTGCTGTTGTATAGAGCACACGGCTATTCCTGGCTTTTTTAAGCAAGGGCAGCAAAGCGCGCGTAAGTAGATACGGCGCGTGAAGATTGACCTGCATTATCGTGCTCCATTGCTGTAGATCGTATTGATCCATCGGCGCGAGAACGCCCAGTTCGGCTGCGTTGTGTATTAGCCCGTTTAACTTACCAAAGTCTTGCTCAAGACCGTCGACCAGTGAAACGGTATTTTCAGCATTAATTTGGCTGAGATCAGCCGGTAATATGACCGGTTCGGTTGCACCGACTGAGCACAATTCATCGTATAATTTTTCCAGTTGACGCTGTTTTTTATCGAGCATGATCACTGTTGCGCCACGTGTTGCGAATGCTTTCGTGAGCGCGGAGCCAATGCCACCAGCGGCACCCGTGACCAGTATGACTTGATCATCAAAGCGAACAGAGTCGGCAGCAAATTCCTGCCATGCTAGCTGGACGGTATGGGTCATATTAAATCCAGCAAATCTTTGGGCGAATTGGCGCGATAGGTGGCTTGCCAATCTGCAGGGTTTTCATCGGGCGCAATATATCCCCACTCAGCGGTTGCTGTGCGGGTGCCCGCACGTTTGCCAGATTCGATATCACGTGCCGCGTCACCAACATATAAGCACTCGCTAGGTGCTATCTTGAGTAACATACACGAATGCAAGAGCGGCATCGGGTGCGGCTTGGTTAAAGGGAGAGTATCGCCACCAATAGTCACCGCTGAGCGTTTATGCAAATTTAGATTCCTAAGCAGAGCGTGGGTTAATTCTTCAGGTTTGTTGGTAACGATTCCCCAGCCCAGGTTATTGCCTTCACAGTATTCCAACACCTCATGCATACCGTCGAACAATTGGCTTTTGTCTGCAATCTTATTTGCGTATTCGGCTAGATACTCCGAGCGTAAATCTTCATAGCTTGAGTCGTCGGGTTCTATATTAAAGCCAAGCTTAAGAAGAGCGGTAACCCCGTGTGATACAAAAGCGCGACCGGTTTCGTAAGGCACTGCATCTCGCTGGTGGTGAGCAAGCTGACGATTTAATGCAGCGACCATATCTGGTGCGGTATCAACCAATGTGCCATCCAGGTCGAGCAACAGTGCTTTTACCGCTTGCTTCATGGCGCTGCCTGGCTGTGCAACATGTAATTGACATCCAACCCCGGCGCAAGCTTGTAGTGCCCCGTGAGCGGGTTGTAGTGCAAGCCAGTTGATTCCTTGAGTTGTAACCTGGCATTTCGAAGCCAGCCAGCGAGTTCTGATGGCCGAATAAACTTTTTATAATCGTGC
>JABJKL010000097.1 GCA_018660405.1 Pseudomonadota bacterium
CGACCGGCGGCGGTGCCTTTTTAGAATTCCTGGAAGGCAAGAAATTAGCAGCGGTCGCCATGCTGGAAGCTCGTGCAAAGCTCTCTTCAGATAAGGTTTTATAATGAACGTTAATTTACAAGCAGGGGATTTACGGCGCACTAAAATTGTGGCGACGCTGGGCCCTGCAACCGACGATGACGACGTGTTTCGCAAAATGCTCAAGCATGGACTGGATGTCGTGCGGGTCAATTTTTCACACGGCTCTGCGCAAGATCATCTGGATCGAATTGAGCGTGTTCGACGTTTAAGTCGCGAAACTGGGCAATATGTTGGCATTCTTGTTGATCTTCAGGGACCCAAGATTCGAATAGGTAAATTCAAAGAAGGTAAAGTCACCCTGCGTGAGGCCGATGAGTTTGTGCTTGACGCCGGGTTGGGAATTGATTTGGGAGACCAACACTATGTGGGGATTACTTACCCACCCCTTGCCGATGATGTGAATGCAGGTGATCGATTATTGCTCGACGATGGTTTGATCGAACTTATGGTGACCAGTACCAAAGGTTCCAAAGTTACCTGCAAAGTTACCATTGGGGGCGTGCTTTCAAATTCAAAAGGTCTAAACCTTGCCGGTGGAGGTTTGTCCGCAGCGGCTCTTACCGATAAGGATAAAGCCGATATATTGACGGCGGCCAAGGCGGGTGCTGATTACTTGGCGATATCCTTTGTGACCAGTGCGGCCGATGTGGAATTGGCGCGTAAATTATTTCGAGAAGCCGGTGGGCAAGGTTTTATTGTTTCAAAAATAGAGCGAGCCGAAGCGGTTGATAAACATGCTGAAATCATAGATGCCTCAGATGTGGTGATGATAGCGCGTGGTGACCTGGCGGTTGAAATCGGTGATGCCGAGTTGCCGGCCATTCAAAAAATATTGATTAATGCAGCGCGTGAACGCAATTGTGTATGCATCACCGCAACACAAATGATGCAGTCTATGGTTGATAGCCCAATACCGACTCGTGCGGAAGTATTGGACGTTGCCAATGCGGTAATGGACGGCACTGACGCCGTAATGTTATCGGCAGAAACTGCGGTGGGTTCGCATCCTGACAAGGTTATTGAAGCGATGGCGCGTATTTGTTTGGGCGCCGAACGGCATCGTTTGACACGAACGTCTCGCCACCGGGTAGACGAACCATTGAATGATGTTGAGGAGTCGATAGCGATGGGCGCGATGTATATAGCGAACCATCTGGGTGTGCGTGCGATTTTGGCGCTTACTGAATCTGGCCAGACCGCTAAACTGATGTCTCGTATCAGCTCTGGAATACCGATTATGGCGCTGTCACGCAATGCGGCGACGGTGCATCGTGTTACGCTTTATCGCGGTGTTTATCCTGTGCTATGGGATATTGATCGCAACAGTGATGTGGCTCCCCCATTTCAGGCTTTAGAAGTGCTCAAAGGGTTACTGGATTTGAATTCTGGTGATTCAGTTCTAATAACATTCGGTGACCTTGAGGGCGTTGAGGGGAATACCAACATGCTGAAAATCGTCACCATCTCCTAGAAATCTCTGCACAATTGTTATTTTATCCTCTGGCGGCGTTAAAAACGTACTCAATCGGTCATTTATGTATTATAAACTTCCTCATTCCGTGCGTTTTTGCCTTGGCTGGCCCGTTACGAGAGGAATAAAATCCCTGCTCGTGCAAAGGTCTCTTAATTTAGTGCGCATCATGGTTTGGCGAGTGGTCAATATAATTCAGGTTTTTAAGAAGGAGTCATCAAAATGGCATTAATAAGTATGCGACAAATGTTGGATCACGCGGCTGAGCACGGTTATGGCGTGCCCGCATTTAATGTAAATAATTTGGAGCAAATGCGCGCCATTATGGAAGCGGCTGATAAAACGGATAGTCCCGTAATTGTGCAAGCTTCTGCAGGGGCGCGGAGCTATGCAGGTGCACCTTTCTTAAGGCATTTGATTCTTAGTGCTACAGAAGAGTGGCCGCATATCCCGGTTGTGATGCATCAAGACCACGGCGCTTCAGCTGCGGTATGCCAGCGTTCTATACAGTTGGGATTTACTTCGGTAATGATGGATGGCTCGCTAAAAGAAGATATGAAAACACCCGCCGATTACGACTATAACTCCGGGATCACCCGCAAAGTGGTAGAATTGTCACATTCATGTGGCGTTTCGGTGGAAGGTGAATTGGGGTGCCTGGGCTCACTGGAAACGGGTGAAGCCGGGGACGAGGATGGCTCGGGAGCCGAAGGAATATTGAGCCACGATCAGCTATTAACCGACCCGGATGAAGCTGCCAATTTTGTTCGAGATACCGGGGTAGACGCTTTGGCGATCGCGATTGGTACGAGCCACGGGGCTTACAAATTCACCCGTCCGCCAACCGGCGATATTCTCGCGATCGACCGAATAGAGGCGATCAACAAACGCATTCCTAATACACATTTAGTTATGCACGGTTCTTCGTCTGTACCCCAGGAGTGGCTCAAGATTATTAATGAACACGGTGGTGAGTTGGGCGAAACTTACGGTGTACCGCTTGAAGAAATTCAGCAAGGCATCAAGCACGGCGTGCGAAAGGTTAATATCGATACTGATTTGAGGCTCGCAGTGACCGGGGCCATTCGAAAATATTTTACCGATAACCCCAAAGAGTTCGATCCGCGCAAATATATGGGCAAAGCGCTTAAGGCGATGTTCGATATTTGTGTGACGCGATACGAAGCCTTTGGAACCGCCGGCCATGCCAGCAAAATTAGTCCGATAAGTCTTGAAACCATGACCGAGTTGTACGCGCGTGGGGAGTTAGATCCAACCGTTCAATAATTCGGTTTTCAGGCCTGGTATATGAACGCTCGTCATCGCGCTGATAGTTACGTTTGTTTAATACACTACACTAGCTAATGGATTCTCTGGCGACTGGATTTGCACCGGTCGGTTGTGCGCAACCAAAGGTGCTTGTGCTTGGTTCATTGCCTGGGCTGGCATCGATAAAAGTACAACAATATTACGGACATCCGAGAAACCAGTTCTGGCCGATTATCGAGGCGATTACCGGTGAACAGCATGACACTTATATTGATCACGTCGCCTCACTAGATCATTACGGCATCATGCTTTGGGACGTGGTGCATAGCGCTCATCGACAGGGCAGCCTGGATAGCAATATTGAGCGGCCTGGATTGCGGGTGAATGATTTTTCGTTTGTGGTGAATTCCACCTGCCTGGAACTTATCGCATTTAACGGAGCAGCAGCAGAAAAATTGTTTAAAAGCCATGTATTGGATGCCGGGTCGTTGAAAGGGCTGATGTCGGATCAATTACCAACTCAGTTGCCAGCGATGCTGAGAATGCCGTCTACCAGCCCGGCTAATGCGAGCCAGAGTTTTGAGCAAAAGCTGTCGAAGTGGAAACTACTGAGTCGTTATGTCCAAACAGCCTGAAAAAAACTTTTGCGTACCCTTTTGGAAGTCGAAGCGTTTGGCCGAAATGTCGCGACAGGAGTGGGAGTCGGTGTGCGACGGTTGTGCGAAGTGTTGTTTGAACCAATTGGAAGATATAGAGACCGGCATGCTTGTATTCACCGATGTGTGTTGTGAATTGCTCGATCAAAAGAAATGTCGTTGTACTCGATATGACGAGCGCAAGTCTCTGGTGTCGCGGTGTATGGTGATAACTCCAGAGAACATTGACCGGTGTAGTGAGTTCGCACCGTCAAGTTGCGCTTATCGTTTATTGTATGAGGGCAAAGAGCTACCCATCTGGCATCCGTTAATCAGTGGCAATCCAGACTCGGTAGTTGAAGCCGGCATGTCGGTGCGAGGTCGGATTCGTAGCGAGTCATCTGCAGGTGATGATTGGGAGGAATACGTAGTCGACTGGCCGGAAGATTGTTAAGTTTATCAATTACGTATTGATTGTTTAGATTGTAGTACATCGCGTTTGTGTTGTAAGCTGTGGCCTATCTGCTTGAAAAAGCGTTAAAAGGAATTTGGATTGGTGCTCATCAAGCAGTGCACCTGGATTCCAACTTCATCGGTGTCCATACACAAGAACTTAAAAAAATTAAGGTGATCGTCAATGCGAAACCCTTCTTCAGGCATATATTTAACGGGCTTTTTAACCTGTACAGGCCTAATGTTGGCCGCCCTGTATTTTGAGCACTTTATGGGGCTTGATCCTTGTCCGTTGTGCATGTTTCAGCGTGTTTTTGTGGTGGCCATTGGTCTTGTGTGTTTAATTGGTTTTTTCCACCGGCCAGGCATTTTTGGGCGTCGCGTATACGCAGGTTTTATTGTTGTGTTTTCTTTACTCGGCGCTGCGATAGCTAGCCGGCAGGTTTGGCTGCAAAGTTTGCCTGCCGATCAAGTGCCTGAGTGCGGTCCGGATTTAAATTTTATGTTAGAGGCGTTTCCTCTTCTGGATACAATCTCTACGGTATTTTCTGGCAGCGGTGAATGTGCCGAAATACAGTGGTTATTTTTGGGCTTGAGTATGCCAACCTGGATGGTAATGATTTTTGCTGTAATTTGCCTGATAGCGTTGCGGGAATTATTTAGAGCCCGGCCCAGTATGTTTAGCTAGATCAGGTTTAAAAGCGAGCCAGCTCTAATAGGCTATCTATCAGGTTATCGAGAGTTTGGAGCACCCTGGAGCAAACTAATTCCTTTTGTTTCGATTTTATTATAAATGTTAGAATCCCCCCCCCAAGAAGGTGGCGCAGTCGTGATGGGAGCTGTTAGCCATTATTGATTACGGAGTGTTCCTTATATGTTTGCCAAAAATCCATTCGCAAGAATTTCAATAGTCACTAAAGTAGCTGCCAAGATGGTCGCGCTGGCAGTAGCGCTAATTGTTCAGAACGTGGCCCACGCACAAGTGGCGGATGGCACCATTGTGGTTGGCCTGATTGATACCGGAGTCAATACCAGTGGTAACAATCTGAACGTAATATTTGAGTTAGGAACTGATTTTTTATTGAACAACGGTTCATTCTTCGATAGTACAAGTATTTCGCACGGGACTACCTCAGCGCTGATTATTGATGAACAATCTTCGGGTGTTGCAATAGCACCATTGAAAGTGACCAATGGTAATTTTTTCACTACCAAGACAGCCACTGATGCCGCAATTTTAACGGCAGCACAAAATTCAAATATCCGCGTATTGTCGGTAAGCGAGGGCTTCAAGGGTTTTTCCGATACGATGGGTGCAGCCTCTGACGCAGGAAAATTCATTTCGATTCAATCGGGCAATGGGTTCTCTGCCGAACCCAATGCAATGGCTTCAGCACATTTTGTGTTGCCGGGTGTTGTTATTGTTGGTGGTGCAGATGGCGGTGGCGGGCTATTGCCGCAGTCTAATCGTGCGGGCGTCACAGCCGAACGATATGTGGTGAGTCCAGGGGTGACGGGTTTTTCACCTATCTTTGGAACCTCTTTTGCCGCTGCTAGAATTGCGGGTATTGGCGCGGCCGTTCTCTTACAAAACCCTCAGTTAACAGGTGAAGATGTCGCGCAAGTAATTTTCGCGTCAGCAGAAGATCGTGGTGAGCCCGGTGTCGACGTCGAATGGGGTCAGGGCTTTGTCCTCGATGCCGCTCAGGTGCTCAATTCAATTGTTGGCCCGCCAACTATTCCTACCATTGATCAGGCTAGCAGTGGTACAGGTGGTAGCGGTGGTGGTGGTTCCAGTGCTGCCGCCGGAGGTCTGGTGTTAGGTGCCGTCGTTGGTGGAATTATTCTATTGTCGAAAGGGGGTAGCGACAAGCTCGAGAAAACGCTGATCATGGATTCCTATGGGCGTCCATTCGAAGTTGATCTGCGTGATCATGTAACGGTTGCAGACCATGCTTCAAACGTGGGCAGCTTCTTCAATTCTCTGGATGAACAATACGGAGCTGTACGCGTGTATACGGGCTTTGAAAATAGTTTTATAGATATTAGCTATTCTACTTTTGGCTCAGAGGCGTTTGAATTTAATCGTTTTGCCGCGATTGCGGGAGATGTGGTTTGGGCTGATCATCAAAATACCGATGTGTCTTTCTCTTTTGCTGGCGGCCAATCCGATGGACTGAATTATCGAATTAACCACAACACGAACCCGCATACGCAGTTTGCTTCCGTTACAGATGATGGAACTCGAGGAATGATGAGCCAGGCGGTATTCCTGTCGGGTCAGACTTTCGCGTCACCTGCCCTTGGATTTTCAAGTCGTGCAAACTCTGCTTCTATTACCTATCCGTTGACTGAAGATATCAGCCTGCAAATGGGAGCTGTATCGGTTGAGGAGAACCAGAATTTTGGCCTTGATAGCTCAAGCACCTTGCTTCAATTGGAATATCGTCTTGGCGAGCGTGGCGCAGTTGATTTTCAGTTTGCCCAGTTGGATGAAAACCAAAGCCTGTTTGGCGGTTCTAACGGTGGCGCTTTTGGGGTAGAGCAATCAGAAACGTGGGCAGTCAATATTACTGGGCATTATCGTCTATCTGATCGAGTCAGCCTGGTCGGAAATCTAGGTCAGGGACTCAGTTCAATCGATGATGCGAAAGAAAGTTTGCTACATAACTTTTCGCAGGTTCGAAGCGAGTGGTTTGGGTTTGGGCTGTTGGCGAATAACGTATTTTCAGAGGGTGATCGGGTAGGTATCGCGTGGTCTCAGCCGATGCGAATTACCAACGGTGAAGTCGACTATACAGTTCCTTATGCCTTGGATGCGGAACGAAAAGTGTTAAAGAATATCGACCGAATCAGCCTGGTATCTGATGGTGCCGAACGCAAACTGGAAGCTTACTATCGCTTCCCGTTAGGTGAGTCTGCGGAGTTGGGAAGCTTTTTGATGATGCGATCAGAACCCAACCACGTTCGAGGCGCTAAAACAAATTACTCTGCTATGGTGACTCTGCGTTTGTTCATGTAGCGAAGAGATCTTCGCACGATTGTGTGTTGTTCTCTGGCGGCGTTTAAAATGGTCTCTAATCGGTCATTTATATAATATAAACTCCCTCATTTCGTGCGTTTTTGCCTTGGCTAACATTACGAGAGAACAAAATCCCCCCTCGTGCAAAGAGCTCTTATTCATTTCATGTCCAAATTGCACCTATACAATACGCTCACTCGTAAAAAGGAACCTTTTGTTCCGCTCGACCCTGAACGGGTAACAATGTATGTATGCGGCCCCACCGTGTACAGCTACGCCCATATCGGTAATGTGCGACCTCCGGTGGTATTCGACATTTTGGCGAGGGTATTGAAGGGTCTGTACTCTCAAGTTGAGTACGTGCGAAACATTACCGATATAGACGATAAAATTAATAATGCGGCCTTAACCGAGGGCGTAGGAATTGACGTAATATCGGCGCGTTATATCGATGCTTATCACGCTGATCTTGATGCATTGGGTGTGATGCGGGTTGATATCGAACCCAGGGTTACTGAGCATCTGCCCGAGATACTGGCAATGATTAGCAAGCTTATTGAGGAAGGTCATGCCTATGAAGCCGAGGCGCACGTACTTTTCGACGTAACGACCTTTGACGCGTATGGCGAGCTTTCCGGGCGGAGTCAGGATGAATTGCTTGCAGGCGCACGAGTCGAAATCGCAGCCTATAAGAAGACCCCCAGCGATTTTGTTCTTTGGAAACCTTCTGACGATACGCAGCCTGGTTGGGATAGCCCCTGGGGGAGAGGTCGACCCGGCTGGCATATCGAGTGTTCAGCAATGGTCAAGGCACATTTAGGCAAAACAATTGACATACATGGCGGTGGCGCCGATTTGGTGTTTCCTCATCATGAAAATGAGGTGGCGCAGAGCACTTGTGCGCATGCCGGTGCGCCCTATGCGCGGTACTGGATGCACAATGGATTCATCAACGTTAATGCCGAGAAGATGTCTAAATCGCTCGGTAATGTATTGTTGGTAAAAGATCTTGTTGACGATTATCCAGGTGAGGTTATTCGCTACGCGCTGTTGAGCGCGCACTATCGGGCGCAGTTGGATTGGTCTGATGACACTACGCAACAAGCACAATCTGCGTTGGATCGATTATACGGTGCGCTGCGCGATGCTGATGCTGTGAACGAAACAGATAGCGCTGTACCGCAGGCCTTTATGAATGCCTTGCTGGATGATCTAAACACGCCCAAAGCATTGGCCGAGATGTTTAATATGGCGCGTGCTTTAAACGCGAGTGGCGACGATGCTGAGCGCGCACAGCTTAAATCGTCATTACTGGCCTGTGGACAATTCCTCGGAATTTTGGCTCAAGACCCGGTAGCATGGTTTGCCGGAGCTGCGGGTTCGTTCGACGAGGAAGCAATTAATACGTTGGTAGCAGATCGCGAAAAAGCCCGCGCCGATAAAGATTGGGTGAAAGCGGATGAGCTACGTGATCAATTGCTTAAACTTGGTATTGAAATAGAAGATGTGACTGGCGGGACACGTTGGCGCAAGGCGAGGCAGTAACAGGTGAATAGTTTGATGAATCCCGTCGCGCAGGCTCAGCAGGAAATTGTAGAGGAATTTCAGTTATTTGATGATTGGATGGCCCGTTATGAGCACATTATTGATTTAGGCAAGGCGCTGCCGGATTTTCCGGTTGAATGGCGTACCGAGGAAAATCGGATACGCGGATGCCAGTCCCAGGTTTGGTTTCAGATGCAGATGCACGATGGATTGCTGGATATTCAGGGGATTAGTGATGCGGCTATCGTGTCAGGACTGATCGCCATTTTATTGCGCGTCTATAGCGGACGGAACCCCGACGATATACTGGATACCGGCCCGGAATTTATATCTGATATTGGTTTTGACGAGCATTTAAGCCCCACGCGCAGCAATGGCCTGCATTCGATGCTCAAGGTAATTTACGAGCAAGCAGCTCAAAATTTAAGCAACTAATCCTATCGCCCCTTTATCGACGCCCTCATAGGCAATTAGTTTTACACTTTTACCCGGTATATTTTTGGCGACAGCCTCTGCCAGAGTTTGTGCGATTTCCTCGATAGTGGAGTCACAGTCAACCAACCAGACGCGCTGCTCCGGCAGCGACAGGCTGAATGTGCCATGTTCTGCCGCATAACTGAAACGGCTTATCCTGTCTGAAGATTGCTCTAAATCCTCACGTGTAGCGATATAAATATTGTCCAGGCGGCTGACCCATTCGCGCTCCAGCGCATGGTCGCGCGTACCATCAATATGTATTTCCAGTCGAGATCGATGCCCATGCGTAATACGTTGGCAGTTTCCATTGTGCTTTTTTAAGCCGTGGCTATAACGAAACCAGATAGCATTGTCTTTTTGTTCGTCTCTTAAACCGATCTCGATGGTGCTTATATTCTCCGGCAAAAGATCGGTTAATCGTGCGTGAAGGTAGGCTTTTATGGCCGCAATGTTGACGCTATCGTTAGGCAGTAAACAAAACGCAGATTTGGGCGCGTCGACTGAAAACTGTTCATCCGTATTTGAACCAAAGTGGACTACTGTGTTTTCGTTGTCCGTTTGCACTGCGCAGAGCACCGATGTTTGTGGAACGATCAGTTTGTGGTCAACTTCTCTGTCGATTAAGGCTTTAACCTGCTTTTTAACCACACCAAAGTCGAGCAGCATGCTTTCATCGTTAAGATCGCCCGACAGGGTGAGATCAACAATCCAGCTGGCACCGCTCAGGCCCAATTCGCTATCGAGTAGTGAGCAGTCAATAACGGTCAAATTGTCGACGAATAATGTACGCATATTGAACTATTATAGAGGGCCAATATAGTGCTGTCCCGGTTGATTTTCAGCGCATGGAATTGTCAGATACCAGCAGGACCGTCGCCAGCAGGGAGCTGGCGTCGAGCCCCCATGGATGGGTTCACGGCGTGTCCTGCTGGTATCTGACAATTCCATTTCCAATCCACAGCGGGACTACAAAAACAATTAGGCTGACAGCTTTTGAGTTAAAATGCGCGGCCATCCTTAAATCAGCTTAACAACGTTAATCAAGTTCGTATGGAAATAGTTACCCGCTTTCCTCCCAGCCCAACTGGCTACCTCCACATAGGCGGCGCACGTACCGCGCTTTACTCGTGGTTGCACGCTCGCCAAAGCGATGGTCGTTTTGTACTGAGGATCGAAGATACTGATCGAGAACGTTCAACCGATGAGTCAATACAAGCCATTCTTGATGGCATGGATTGGTTGGGCCTGGACTACGATGACGGGCCGCACTATCAAACCAGGCGACTATCGCGTTATCAGGAAGTAATCCAGCAACTATTAGACAGCGGCGATGCTTACCACTGCTTTTGCAGTAAAGAGCGACTGGATGAAATGCGCGAAGGGCAGCGCGCTAAGGGACTTAAGCCAAAGTACGATGGTCGTTGTCGGCACGATGCGAAAGCCCTCGAGGGGGGGCAGGAGAGTGATCCAGTGGTTCGGTTTAAGAACCCGGAAACTGGCGCAGTGGTCATTAAGGATCTAATAAAAGGCAGTATTAGCGTTGCTAACGAAGAGCTGGATGATCTGGTGATCGCGCGCCCTGATGGCATGCCAACCTATAATCTCTGTGTGGTTGTCGACGATATGGACATGGGGATTACCCATGTGATCAGGGGCGATGACCACATTAATAATACCCCGCGACAAATGAATATTTTGTCGGCGCTCGGTGTGGATTTACCAGCCTATGCGCATGTGCCAATGATTCTGGGTGAGGACGGCAAGCGTTTATCAAAACGTCACGGTGCGGTGGGTGTTATGCAGTATCGTGATGATGGTTATTTACCCGATGCCTTGCTGAATTATCTGGTGCGTCTGGGATGGTCGCACGGTGATCAGGAGCTGTTTAGCCGCGAAGAATTGCTAAAGTATTTTCGTATTGAAGACGTAAACCGTTCCGCCTCGACGTTTAATCCGGAAAAATTGCTGTGGGTCAATCACGAGCACATGAAGGCTATGGAACCAGCGACGCTGGTCGATGCGGCAGTGTGGCACTATGACCAACAGGGCATAAATATAGCCGAGCACTCCAATGCTGGTGATGTGGTCACACTGATTCGCGAGCGCGCCAGCACACTGAAAGAACTGGTTGATCAATCGTTGTTTTTCTTTAGAGAGATTGAAACCTATGATGAGGCAGCGATTAAAAAACATATTCGCGAAGCCTCCTCCGGATTGCTAAAGCAAGTGCAACAGGGTCTGGAAGCACTTTCTGATTGGGCCGCCGAAGACATTCATCACATTGTGCAAGGCGTTGTCGATAAAAATGACGTTGGGTTTGGCAAAGTGGCTCAGCCGATTCGGATTGCCGTTACCGGCAGCACCCAGTCTCCATCGATAGACCAAACATTGGCACTAATGGGTAGAGAGCAGGCCGTACAACGGATCGCAGCTGCAATCACAGTTTTTAGCGAGGTTTCATAGGTCATGAATACACGAGTCTCATTTATTGGTTTGGGCATCATGGGTTCACCCATGGCAGGGCATTTACTGGCAGCAGGCTATCCGTTAACGGTTTATAACCGCACGGCGAAAAAAACAGAATCGTTAGCCGAACAAGGGGCGAAGGTTGCAGAAACGCCAGCCGAAGCCGTTCGTGATGCCGATGTTGTTATTAGCATGGTTTCCGACACGTCCGATGTCGAGCAGGTATTACTCGGCGATCAAGGAGTCATCACGACTATCCAGCCCGGCGCTTTGGTCATTGACATGAGTACCATTGATCCAGCGGCGAGCCAGACCATTTACCAGCAGTTTCAGGCCAGGCAGGTCGATTTTTTGGATGCGCCGGTATCCGGCGGTGACGTCGGCGCGATCAACGCAACGCTCACGATTATGGTGGGTGGCGACGATGCCGCATTTCAACGGGCACTGCCGGTATTTGATTGCCTGGGTAAAAGTACTACGCACATTGGCGCAAGCGGTGCGGGACAAATCTGCAAAGCCTGCAACCAGATTTTGGTCGCTTCAAACGTGATGGGTGTTTGCGAGGCTTTGGGACTAGCGGCGGCAAATGATATTGAACTAAAACCTTTGGTTGAGGCCTTGGGCGGCGGCGCGGCGCAAAGCTGGCAACTCGATAATTTAGGGCCAGCGATAATCGATAATCAGCTCGACCCGGGTTTTATGATCGAGCTGTTGGCCAAGGATTTGCGCATCGTTAAAGAGGCGCTGGAAAAAGCCGGTACGGTGGCAGACTCGTCAAACAGGGCGAAACAATTATTCGATGATCTCGCGGCCCAGGGAGACGGGCGCTTGGGAACCCAGGCTTTGGTGAAGGCCTACGAGCAGTTAGGCAACGTTAAAATTAGGCGTTAGAGGAGAACAAATGAAGAAACCTGATTTAGGTCAAACCATCGGAGTGCTTGCAAATGTTGGCGTAGTTGCCGGTATTATTTTTCTTGGATTCGAGCTCCAGCAGAATAACGAATTAATGGCTTCTGAAGCTCGCCGAGGCCAGCTATCGATACAAATGGAGGGGTGGGGAGCAGTTGTAGGGAACCCGGATATCATTCCATTATTTTTAAAGGATCGAAACGGCGAGAGGCTATCGGTGGAGGAAACGTTTCGCCTGGACGCTTTTTGGATGAGGAATCTTGTGTCGTCCCAATGGCAGTACTACGAGCGAGAGCAGTTGGTATCAGATCAGTTCGTTATCCACCAACGTAAAAACTTTGAGGCCTATCCTTCTCTGAGAAAAGTCTGGGAGGGGAATAGTGGTGGTTCTACCAGCGCTGGAAAGGATACCCTCGATTTGGATTTCGTGGAATTCATGGAGCAGAATGTCATTAATGTAAACGAATGAGTATTATTTACTGTATGGGTGTTCTTGTTGCCGCACTCCATATGGCTAGCGTATAATTTTCAATCGACCTTCTCACATAAAAACACATAAAGAGGAAAACAATGCATTCTCGAAGAATTATGTTAGCTCTCGCATGGATTCTGCTTAGTGGCACTGCTGCTGGTCAGGCTGATTTCGAGGGTATCTGGACACCCGATCATCCCCGTGGCATGGGCCAGCCGGCTGCGGATACCGTGCAGTTAACGCCCGCAGGTCAGGCAGAATATGAAGTTTTTACCCCCGACAGGGATCCGACGCTGCGTTGTTTGATGCCTGGCATCCCGCTCGGGCTGGTTGATCCCTATCCGATTGAGATCGTTTATCAGGACCATCAGATTCTGCTTCTGTATGAGCACTTCCATCAGGTGCGCCGAATCTTCATGGACGGCCGCACCGCCCCCGATCACTGGTTGCCGTCATTAGGCGGCTACTCGACCGGCGAGTGGGATGGTGACACCTTGATCATCACCACAACTCTCCTGTCACCCGACAATAACATGTGGACTTCGGGGTTTCCGTTTTCAGGTGATGAGAATACCTATGTTGTTGAGCGCTGGTCTCGCGACGAAGATAGGCTGAGTTTTACTGGCGAGGTGCATGATCCAACATATTACGAAGAGCCTTACGTTGTCAACGGTCGTTGGGACTACGCGCCAGACGGAGAGATTTGGGAGTACGAATGCATTCCCGAGTTCGGTGGAATCGAGTGAGGGCCTCGTTCATGAAAAAGGTAATGAGAAAGGCTATGAGAAAGCATCGAATAGTAGTTCTATTTGCGGCGCTCGGTATTTTTATCGGGCTACCAGTAGCGGCACATCACAGCGGCGTTACCTATTTCGATGTGGAAGCTGAAATTGTTCAACACGATGCGACAGTGGTGGAATACGTGATCGTTAACCCCCACGGTCGTCTGGTTTACACATTTACTGACGAGGCCGGTAACGAGCAGGAGTGGAGCGGGGAGCTGGCAAGCGCCAACAACCTGCGTCGACGCGGGCTCGGCGGTGAGGTTTTTAAGCCTGGCGACAAGCTGGTGACCGTGACTGGCTCTCCGAGTCGCAGCGGTGCGAACTTCATGCGCCTGACACGGGTCGACTTCGAAAATGGTGACGTCGCGCAGCTCACCGGAGCCAATGCCGGCATTACGCGCGCAGGTGAGTGACAATGAGCAAGCAAAAAGTACTTTGTATCACTCTGATCCTCAGTCTTCTGGGAACCTTATCGGCAGGCGCGCATCACAATCCAGGGTTTTACTTCGATATGCGTGAGCGAGTCGTACACACCAACGCAACTACGGTGTCTTATACCGCTATCAATCCTCACGGTCGCTTGATCTACACAATGGCTGACGAAGATGGCATCGTGAAAGAATGGATCGCAGAGTTGCCGGCCAACAACATGATGCGTCGCTTCGGTGTGGATGGCTCAATGATCAAACCCGGTGATGCGATAACACTGATGGGAAATCCGGGGCGTAACGGGGCAACCATGTTGCGGGTTACCCACGTACTTGTTCCGAGTGGCGACGTGGTGACGTTCTACGCACCCCAGGGGAGTGCAACAGCAGAAGATTTACAGATTCCAGCGCCCTGAAACCACCTCGGGTAAACTGGAGTCGGCTGAAAAGCATTTTTCAAAAGGTGGAACGGAGAGGTGTTTGTTATGCGCGCACAATTTCTTTCACTCAGCCTGATAGGGTTCGCTGCGCAAGCTGTACACGCGCATCACGCGTTCTCTGGCAATTATGACATCGATCTTATCGGTACAGTTGAAGGCGTTGTAGAGGAGGTGGCCTGGGGCAATCCCCATGTTCACTACTACATAACGGTGGCGAATGAAGACGGCTCACAAGAGCTCTGGGATGTGGAGACCGGCAACCTGCGATTCATGAGCCTGGCTGGATGGACGAGGAATACCATTCAGATTGGCGAGACCATCAAGGTCACTGGCCCCCTTGGGACGAGCGGTAAACACCGGGTTGCTGCCAACAGCTTCGAAAAAGAGGACGGCACGGTGTTGTCTCCGAGCCGAAGTCCCGACCCACAATGAATAGCCCAACCGGTCTCGGGGAATCGGTAATGTTGCGCCCAAGATATCTGCTGAGCTGTATATTGGCCGCTCTATGTATGCTTGCGGTGAGCACGGTTTCGGCGCAGACCAACGATTTCGCCGGGCGGTGGGTACTGGCGCTGAATTCGGGGCAAAATACGGACTATGCCGAGCTGGAAATCCTCAGGGAGGATAACCAGTGGCAACTTTTCATCGATGGCGGGCCGGTCAACTTGCTGAGTCAGGACGAAAATAAAATCGCTTTCGATTTGGATTGGACGGATGGCCTTGATCGATTGCATGTGACGGAACTCTCGGGCGAGTTGACCGGCGAACGGATGAACGGAGAAATGATCGAAAACGGCGAGCGAGCCGGAACCTGGTCCGCCGAGCCTTGGGCTGCGTACCCAGAGGTCGGTGCCGACCCGGCTCCTGTTGACTTCTCGGGGATATGGAGCAGCGTCTCACGCGGCACTCACAAAGATACCTTCGACCTGACATCGGCTGGCACGAAGATCAATGACGCGTACGACAGAACTCTGGATGATCCGCACCTGCGATGCGTATCGGGAGGTGTGATCCGGATCGAAGACGGACCCTTCAATTACGAGATCATTGATCAAGGGGACTATCTTCTGATCCTCTACGAGTACTTCGACGAAACGCGTCGTATCTGGGTGGACGGCCGCAGTTTTCCGGAAGACATCGAATATGCCTATCTAACCATGGGTTACTCCATCGGTCACTGGGAAGGGTCAACCTTGGTGGTCGAAACACGCGGCATGAAACCGACGATCTGGGACGCTGCCGGAATGCCGGTTTCAGCTTCGGGCGTGCTTATCGAACGCAAGTATCTGGACGAGGCCGACAGGCTACACACGGATTATGTGCTGAATGACCCGGCCAACTACACGCGACCGGTGTACCGCCACGCGTACAGGGTGCAACGACCTGGCGCCGGGCTCGAAGAATACGCCTGCGATCCTCACACTTTTTACCGGAGTCTTCAGCTAGAGGGTCGGCTCGAAGAGTACTGGCAGTCGAGCGACCGTTTCTAAAGCATGCTTTAGAGCCATCGAGATATAACCAGTCGTCAATTCGACTTCGAAAGTATAAAACTAATTTTGTCGAAGAATTTGCCTGCTAAATGAATAGGGTATATAAAGGCCTTCCTTCGGTTCCAGCACACCAGTTGTGGTATTGTGACTAGCGGAATGGCCGCAGACTAAAACGGATATTCCATCATATACTTATCAAAGACTGCATTTTGCCTCAAGCAGTCGCCGATTAATTGTTCAGTAAGAAAATAGGGGAAGATCTATGATAATTAAAAGAAGAGAATTCTTAACGGGCCTTTTAGCCAGCACTTTAATTCCTACTGCATTTGCCCAATCAAGAAAAGAAGTTTTCATTAATGGCAAACGGATAAAGACGGTCGATATTCATGCGCATGCTTCCATAAAAGAGGTTGAGCGTGTGATTGCTGGAACGTCTGTTGATCGGACCATCGGGGGGGCAAGGCTCCTTGATTCAGGCCGATTGGATATGATGGATGCATGGGGTATTGATGTGTCGGTCATAAGTGCTAATCAGTATTGGTGGTATGCAGCCCAGGACGTTGCCTTGGCGAGAGAAATTATTAGAGTTCAAGATGAGGGTTTCGCGGAGTGGGTAAGCCGATACCCTGATCGTTTTGTGGCGCTTACGTCTGTGGCAATGCAATTCCCGGAATTAGCCGCTGAGCAGCTAGATTATGCGGTCAACGAGCTGGGATTTCGAGGCGCGTCGATGGGTGGCCATGTGAATGGAGAGGTTCCATCAGGGCCTGCTTATGATGTGTTTTGGGCCAAGGCACAAGAGTTGGATGTGCCAATTTTTATTCATCCCAATGGATCCTCTAATATTATTCAGGACGGCGGTCTGGATTTTGCTGGTGATCTGGGGAATATTATAGGCAATCCTCTTGAAACGACTCTTTTCTTAACTCAACTAATGTTCGATGGAACCTTTGATCGTTTTCCCGGGCTAAAGATTTGTGGTGCCCATGGTGGGGGTTATTTACCCTCCTATTTTGGTCGCGCAGAGGTTGCTTGTAGTGCTTTTGGGGGACCAGCAGTCAATGGCGAAGGTGAGTTTGTAGGTGTAGATCCAATTCAGGCAGACGATTGTAAAAACCAAAAGCCGCCAAGAGAGTATTTAAAAACACAAATATTTGCGGATACGATGGTTTTTTCTGATGAAGCATTGAGGCATTTAGTCGCCGAGATGGGGTCAAGTCAGGTAGTTTATGGAACGGATATGCCATTGGGTTGGCCTGATACCATGGACACCATTCTTAATTCTGTCCACTTAACGAATGCCGACAAGGAAGCTATCCTGGGTGGAAATTTGATCAGGTTACTGAAGCTCAACCGCGAGGTTTAGAAGAGCCAGTGCTCCTTCAATATTGAAGGAGCACTGGCTAATTCGAATACTTTCCCGCCTTATGGGAGGCTGCAGGCGACCGCGTTATTTAAACATTCCAAACCGTCTGGCCCCAAAGCTGCTGCGTCCGCTGCTCGCGGATCCGCGCCGCCGAAGAACCGCCCATCTTGCGACATAACGTTTTGTACCGAGCCCCATGCTCTGGTAGAGAGCTGTACATCGTGGCCCATTGTTTCTAACAAATGAATACTGTCCGGGCTGAACCCCGGGTCTAACTGCAAGCGGTCGGGTTCCCACTGATGATGCATGCGCGGTCGCGCCGCAGCATCTGCGCTATTCATCCCAAAGTCGACAACGTTGATGATTTGCTGAAGCACGATGCTGATAATCCGGCTGCCACCCGGGCTACCAGTTACCAACCAGGGAGCGCCCTCTTTAAATACAATGGTCGGTGTCATCGATGACAGCGGTCGTTTGTGCGCTTCTATGGCATTGGCATCTGCACCCAATAAGCCATATGCATTTGGAACGCCGGGCTTTGCAGAGAAATCATCCATTTCATTGTTGATCAGCATGCCGGTGCCAGGAACGGTGATGCCTGAGCCATAAGAAAAGTTAAGGGTATAGGTGTTCGCTACGGCATTGCCCATGCTATCCATAATGGAGTAGTGGGTTGTGTCCGGGCTTTCATAAGCGCCGGGCTCACCTGGCAGGATGCTTTTTGACGGCGTGGCGGTATCGTCACTGATGTTTGCGGCCAGAATTTTGGCGTATTGCTTATCCATCAACCAGTCTTGCGGAACGTGGTAAAAATCCGGGTCGCCCAGGTGTTTGCTGCGATCAGCGTAGGCGTATTTCATAACCTCGGCAAATCGATGGATATTCAGGGCGCTTCCAAATCCGGCAGCATTGAGGTCAAAACCTTCCAGCATATTGAGCATTTGAATTATGTGAACGCCACCCGAGCTGGGTGGTGGCATAGAGACAACTTCGTGGCCGCGGTAGGTGCCCCGCACTGGGGCACGCTCAACAACCTGGTAATTGTTTAGGTCATCCATACTGATCAGGCCATTGTTAGCAGCCATTTCAGCGACGATGAGTTCAGCTGTTCGGCCAGCATAAAACTCTTGCGGACCGTTAGTGGCTATGCGTGCCAGCGTGGCAGCTAGATCAGGTTGCCGGAATACCTCACCGACTTCGTAGTTGCCTTCTTCACCCTTGTAGAATTTCTTTGCACTCGCCGGATTCCGAGCTAAGCGTCTTTTGGCACGCGCCAGATTTTTTGCAAGATCCGTACTCACGATAATGCCTGCCTCCGCCAGTGCAATAGCGGGTGCGATGACATCGTCCCACCCCATAGTTCCGTAATTTATCAGGGCGTGATGTAAACCTGCTACCGTACCTGGCACACCCGCAGCTCGGTGGGTGAAACGCGAATCGTTTGGTATGACGTTACCAGCGTCATCAAGATATACGTCACGGTGTGCGGCAGCGGGCGCCTTCTCTCGATAATCAATGGCGATCGTCTCGTTAGTTTCGGCGAGGTGAATAAGCATAAAGCCACCACCACCAATATTGCCGGCGCGTGGCAGAGCTACCGCAAGTGCGAACCCGGTAGCGACAGCGGCATCGACTGCGTTGCCACCCTTGGCCAGTATTTGCGCGCCCACTTTAGTGGCAATCGAATTTTGCGTGACCACCATGCCGCGTGTGTCGATAACCGGGTGATGGAATACGGCTGAGTTGAGAATAGCGGGCGCGCTGGGTGCTTGCGCCGCTAAGTTAAGCGAGAACCCGAGCGTGGCAGTTAGGCCAAGATAAATAAGTTGGCGGTTTTTTTTAGCGAGAGAACGCATAGGGTCGGTTGTTGAATAATGTCGATTCTAGTGTAGTGTATTAAATAAACGCACTCAATCGGTTGGTTATGAGATATAAATTCTTTCATTCCGTGCGATTTTTCCTTGGCTTTTTGTTTTGTAAGGGAACAAAATTCCTGCTCGTATAAAGGTTTCGTACTAGTGCTATCTCAATATAATATTGAAAGAGCACTAGTGTTTCTCAAATTTAAAGTGCCGCCAAATGTCCAAAATATTTCTTACTGCCGATGACCTATTGCTTCAGTCATTTCGTTTGGCCGAAATGATTTACGATAGTGAGTATCGACCCGATATTATTTGTGGTGTTTGGCGTGGCGGTGCGCCGGTCGCTATTGCGGTACACGAATATTTTTCATGGCACGGAATCGAAATCGATCATATACCGGTTAGAGCCCGATCTTACTATGGGATCGAACAACAAAATAAAGAGATCCGTGTTGATTCGCTAGAGTACTTGTTGGCTCATATTGAGTCTGGCAGCAAGCTTTTGTTGATTGACGATGTGTTTGATAGTGGTAGAAGCATCGAAGCGATTATTGCTGCTGTGCAATCGAGTAGCAATATAGACAAAGACGGGATGCTGGTTGCGTGCACCTGGTACAAGCCGCAAAAAAACAAGACGTCGATAACCCCCGATTACTTTGTGAACGAAACGGAAGAATGGATTGTGTTTCCGCATGAGCTGAAAGGCTTGGCGTATGACGAGATCATGGCGGGAAAGCCGGGGATTGCCCGGACCTTAAAACGCGATAAGGCTAATTGACCACACATAATTTGTGTGCGTATTGTTCTATGAGCTGGGTAATATAGACTTTAGTCGAGCAAATTTTTCAGGTGTAATTTGTGTGCCTAATTCTTCAAGGTTTCGATTATCGTCGAAAGGCATTAATAGCGGAGTCCAGTGGTACTGGACTTTTTCATTTGGGGTTACTTCACCAATAAGAATTTCTGCGACAGATTTTTCGGCAATAACGTCTTCAATGGCAAGGCCCTGACCAGCGATAAAATTGAGAATACCCTCGTGTTCGATTTCTGCTTTTGTGTGAATGTGACCCGCCAGCAAGTTTGTCGCACCCAATCGTTTAAACTGGGAAATCAACCATGGAATTTGTCCACCGCCACCAATATCGTGACTACCATCGGGTCGTGGATCAATCAACGGGCGGTGGGTAAACACGACGGTGTCCCGAGTATTTTGGGTGGGTTGGAGTCGGCTCAGAAATCGCCCCCGGTGGCCACTGGACGCCGGAAAAATATCATTGGCGGTGTCGATATTTAAAAACCGAACACCACCCAGGGCGAACTCATTGTTCAAAGGTCCGATAAGTGATCGAAATTGATCGTAATAGTAAATGCCCTGATCGCGATAATCGTGGTTCCCTATGGTGACGAAAATTGGTATCGGCGAGCCAAGGAGATTCGCGCGCGCAAGGCCATAGTCTTCGGGGCGATAGTTAATATCGCCAAGATGAAGAATAAAGTCTGCGCCTAAATCAGCCGCACGTTTGATGCACCAACCCAGTTCGGGTCCACCACCAGAATCACCGATGGCAGCAAAGCGAAAGCTGTCCATATCGGAAATTTTCCATTGCAAGCTTATGCGTGCGCCCTGGGTTAAATCCAACTCCACTATTCGTTGTATACCTGAGATTGATTCAGCGATTATTTTGCTGCCTTGAACTTCAAGCTGCGCTTTTTGGGACACATTTTCGATGGTCAGTGTAAGCTTGCCAGCGGTGGTTGCGCTGAGTTCAAATTTGGGCTCCGGCGCGGTGGCTCTGAATTGGGCCCGTTCCTCTCCCAGTTCGATGAGGATCGCATTCGGATAAGATATGTTTGTGCCATGATGGCGTTGCTTGCTTGGCAGTGAAGGTAATTCCAGTCCAAGAACCGGAAACCGTACACCACGATTGAGTGAATAGGCACCACCTGCAACCAGGGTCAGGCTCGAAAGCTGAATAAAATGTCTGCGTTTCATAGGTGTGGAATATTATCAGTAAGTAGCGACAAGGTAGAGAACCTGTCTGATAAGCAATATCGGATCGGAATAGCCTTTTTCGAATAGTTGAAGCATCAAGGGATGAATAAATCATCAATACAAACTGCACAAATGCGTTTGGCAGCGCTATACTGTTTACGTGACACAGTTTGAGGAGCGTGGTCAATGGTTCAGCTGCTTGATAGTGATATAACAACGCGTGAGGTGCTTGAGTGGCACGGTGTGCACCTGTTTCATTGTCAAGTTTCCAGTTGTTCCCAGAAGCTGCGTATTTTTCTCGCTTTGAAGGGTATCGATTGGGAGTCGCACCCAATTGAATTGCGTACCGGTGAGAATTTCCAGCCGTATTTTCTCGGCATCAATCCGCGAGCTTTACTTCCGGTTCTTGTGCACAATGGTGATGTGCATATTGAAAGCAACGATATTATCGAGTATCTGGAGGCCACTTTCCCCGAGCCGCCACTGATTCCCGCAGGATTTGAGCACAAGGTTCACGATCTTTTGCAAATGGAAAATGACTTGCACCTTGATTTGCGGACCATCACTTTCAGGTTTGTGTTTGTTGAAGATGAAGGGTTTGTTAAAGACCGGAAGCTACTCGATCAATACAAGACGGATAATGGCAGGGTGAATGGCGTTCCTGACTCAAGAAAGTCTGTCGAGATCGCATTTTGGGAGCAAGCGAATTCGGAAGAGGGGATCACTGACGAGAGCGTAATAGCCGCAGTGGCAAATTTCAGAGCTGCGTTATTCGAATTGGATGAAAAACTGGCGTCTGACAAATATATTGTTGGCGGCCAGCTCTCGGTTGTGGATATCGCCTGGTTTATTTATTGCTCACACATAGAATTCGCCGGCTATCCGTTGACCGATTGGCATCCTAATGTTTCTCGTTGGTACACGCGTTTGAAAGCGAAGGAAGAATTTGCCCGTGAAGTATCGCCTGCTCCACAACTGTTACATGAGGTACATCACTTACAGGCTCGGCAAGCAGAAGAGGAAAGAAGTTTTCGGGATATAGTCGGCGAATAGATTCGAGCAAAACTTTCAAAACCAATTAAGTTTCTCATAAAGGCTAACCACCCCACCAATTATTAACAGGGTTGGTGCTTTTACGGGTTTTGCTTCAACCAGATCCACAAGGTTATCCAACTTCCCTGCGATGACTTGTTGCCGCTCGGTGGTGCCTTGCTCGATTAGCGCGGCTGGCGTATCCGGTGCAAGTCCATGATTCATTAGTTCACGACAGATCACCGGTAGGCCCATAAGCCCCATATATACAACGATGGTTTGGTTTGGACACGCCAACTGATTCCAATCAAGATCCACACTTCCATCTTTTAGATGTCCGGTAACAAATATGCAGGCCTGCGCGTGATCCCGGTGGGTTAGGGGTATGCCGCTGTAGGTTGCGCAGCCGCTGGCGGCCGTTATGCCCGGCACCACCTCGAAAGAGATGCCTGCCTTGGCTAAGTCTTCTATCTCTTCACCGCCTCGACCAAAGATGAATGGATCACCGCCTTTAAGTCGAACAACGGATTTACCTTGTTGGGCCAGTTCAATGAGTAGTTGGTTGATCCTGAGTTGCGGAACTGCGTGATCTTCGCGCTGTTTTCCAACATAGATGCGATCTGCATCACGACGGCAGAGATCTACAATTTCGGCAGATACGAGACGATCATATAAAACAACGTCGGCCGATTGCATAAGCCGTAAGGCACGAAAGGTCAATAAATCCGGGTTGCCAGGACCGGCACCCACCAGCGCGACATTGCCGATCGCTGATTTGTCCGGGTCGGCTGAGTCTATGGCTTTGCGTAAAGACGCCGTTGCAGTTTTAACGTTACCCGTCAAAAACTGCCTGGCTATGGGGCCATTTACGATCTGCTCCCAAAAAAGCCTGCGATCTCTATCGGTAGGAATTTTCTTTTTTAATTTGATGCGAAGTTTGCCCATGCTTGCAGCGAGCTGTCCGTATGCCGGTGGTATGAGTGATTCCAGTCGAGCACGCAAACTACGCGCCAATACCGGAGCGTTGCCACCGCTAGATATGGCAACCACGATTGGGGAGCGATCTATAATTGACGGTGTTATAAAACTGCTTAGTGCCGGGTTATCGACAACATTTACCGGCAGGTTTTTTAGCTGTGCCAATTTTGATACATGCTCGTTAAGCGCGCGGTCGTTAGTGGCAGCGATGACTAGCGTTGCGTCCTGCAAATCGCTATCTTGGAAAGGGCGTTGGTGGAGGGTCTTTACTTGCTCGAGATGTTTTAGTTCTTCGCAAATCTCAGGTGCGATGATAACAATGTTCGCCCCGGCTGATGCCAGAAGCCGGGCTTTTCGCAAGGCCACCGATCCGCCACCGATCACCACGCATTCGCGTGATTGAAGGTTCATAAATGCGGGAAAAAAATCCATAGCGGTCAATAGTTGCGGTTGCTTCCTTAATTCTAACAAAGGCAATGCTAGTGTAGTGTCCTAAGCTGTATGATGATTAAGAGGCCCACAAAAGATTCAAGTCAAGGCGCGGTCTGCAGTTAATGGCCGAGTCCTTAATAAAGGCTGCAACGCAGGATTGGAGCTTTTGTGGTCCTCCCTTCGGGCGAAACGATAAGGCATCATCTGCTGTGTTGTCTCTCTTGTAAAGGGCTAGCCATTCCCTGCGAGACGCGCCATGCAGCTAATACCTTCTCGTTTCGCTTAATCGTCATACAGTTTAGGACGCTACACTAGTGTAGTGTATTAGGGGCCGTTCTCACATTGGTTGGTTGTTTTTATGAGTAATAATTCGACGGGTCGGAGTGAACCAAAGTTACCCTCACTCGTGCAGCGTGTTGCCATTGGTCCGAAACTGCAAAAGGAGGTCACGCGCGAAGAGGTCGCGGAAGCGATTGTCTCGGCTTTGAATGGTCATGAGAACATAATGCAGCTAGGCATATTCTTGATAGCCCTGCGCATGCGTGGCGAGCGAGTGCACGAATTATCCGGCATTTTCGATGGATTATTAGCCACCGCTAGCCGCAGTAGCGTTGCGGTAGAACAATTGGTTGAGCTTGCCGAGCCGTTTGACGGCAGTATTCGTCATCACAATTACTGCGCGTTTCTTCCGGCTGTTCTGGCAACTTGCGGTTTGCCGGCATTTATAAACGGTGTTCATGATTGCGGTCCGAAACACGGTGTGACGGTGTCTAAAATATATAAGTACCTGGGAAAGCGAGAGCTTCCGAATATGAGCGAAGCCGCAGCATTATTGGAGTCGGCGGACGTGGGCTGGGCGTATTGTGGGCAGGAATATACTGCCCCGGCACTGTACGCGATACGAGAACAACGTGACTTGATGGTTAAGCGCACTGCGTTGACAACGCTGGAGCGACTTACGCGTCCTTTTGTAGCTACTGCGGGTAAAAATTTTCTCCATATTGGTTACGTGCATAAAGACTATCCGGCGATATATGCCGAATTGGCAGCGCGGGCCGGTTACGATTCTGTGTGTATGATAAAGGGTCTGGAGGGCGGAATTTTTCCGGCACCTGATAAACCGATAAAAGCTGAACTTGTCGAAATCGTTGGGGCTGCTGAACCAAAGAATATTAAGCTCAGTTTTGATCCAGGCGACAGCACGCTATCGAGTTCAAGCCTGAAGTTCGATGCCAACGTCAGTTGTGAGGCGCAAGTCACAAAAATAGCGCAACAGGGATCAGCGGCATTGTCTGGCGCTCAAGGAAACGCGAGAAAAATGCTGACCATGACGGGTGCCCTGATATTATGTAATACAGGACTGGCCAGTAACCCGGATGTTGCACGAAAATTCATTCACCAGGCTCTGGATAGTGGCGTGGCGCAGAAGCGTTTTCAGTCTTTTATTGGCTAGTCGAGCGTACGGTTTCCAGCACGGCGTAAACCTGTTCTTTCATCCTTATTTTGAGCCATACTCTTCGGACGACCCCTGGTCAGGTTTCAAATAAATTTACAATTGGCCAGTCTCTTTGATTGGCCTCAATGGTCAGTTTTTCATCTGGATTGGTGGCTACCGGGTTGTCTACTTCCAGCATCAAAGGGAGGTCATTGTGAGAATCTGAATAAAACCAGCTACCATCCAGACTTTGTTGATTGTGTGTCATCCAGTCGTGAAGCTTTATTACTTTGCCGTGTTGGAAACATGGGGGGCCGGCCACTTTGCCGGTGAACTGGTCATTAATGACCTCAGGGTCGGTTCCAATCAAAATACCAATGCCCAGGCGCTCGGCAATAGGCTTGGTAACAAAAGTGTTTGTCGAAGTGATGATGGCTAAATCGTGCCCTTGCGTGCGATGTTGGTCGATGAGCGTTAACGCTTTTTTCTCGATCATGGGTTCGATTTTTTTGGCGACATAATCCTGTCGCCACTGTTTAAGCGCACCCATCGAATTTTCCGCCAGTGGCTTTAGCTGGAATTCCAGAAACTCATCTATATCCAGAACACCGTTAGTATAGTCTTCATAGTACTGATGCTGTCGTGCGCTATGTTCTTTAACATCTACCGCCCCGATCTCGCAAAGGTGAATACCCCATGCATGGTCTGAATCTCCGTTAAGCAGGGTGTTATCGAGATCGAAAAGCGCTAGTGGCATGGCGGATGGCCCAGGTAATGATAGGTAAAGAGGTTAACTTAGATGACCGAAGACATCTCAAGATTGCGATTATAGGGCACTATTAAAAAAATCAATACAATGTGGACAATGTACCAGTCTATTCATGAAATCGTATATTGCCTTGTGCTTCACCATGGTGGAGAATTGAATCAATTAAATTATTATAAAGACGGTATAAATTGCAGGGCACGTATGTTCGATTTTACTAGTCTGGAACCGATATTCTCAAATGATGGATATCGTCCTAATGTGGGTATCGTACTGTCCAATGATGCGGGCAAGGTGTTTTGGGCTCGCCGCACGCAGCATGATGGCTGGCAGTTTCCTCAGGGTGGCATGCATCCCGACGAAAATCCCGAGCAAGCGATGTACCGCGAGCTTAAGGAGGAGGTAGGCTTGGAGAGGCGCCATGTACATTTGGTCGGGCACACGTCAGGTTGGCTACATTATGATCTGCCTCAGCAGTTTTTCAGGTCACCATTTTCAACGGCTGCACGGCGACGCAAACGCATTCGCGGCCAAAAACAAATATGGTTTTTACTAATAATGAATTGTGACGAATCCAGTGTGCGGTTAGATTGCTCGAAGAAGCCAGAATTTGATGACTGGAAATGGGTTGATTATTGGGATGCGGCAGAAGAAATTGTCGACTTTAAACGAAATGTGTACCGCGAGGCGCTTGGCGAATTGGAGCATTTAATGCCGGAGTTAGGGTGATTGTGACGTGAACGGAAGGAACTTTTTAACGCTGCTATTAGTGCACGTCGCAGCCTTTAGTTATTCCCCGGCATTGTCGGGCGGGCCTATCGAAAAACAGCAAGTAGTGGAGCGTGTTGCGCCGCTTGCACGCGCTGGAGCTTTTCCAAGTGCAATCGATGTTGAATTGGCTGGTGTGAGCATCACAGCGCACGTCAACTATACGCTTGACGCTCGTTTACATGATGGCTTAGCCGCTGTTTACCAAAGATATCACCCAGACTTTGGAGCTTTTGTAGCCATGGACCCGGATACGGGTGCGATACTGACTTTAACCAGTTTTATACGTGGTGAAGAACAACTGGATAACCTGTCTGTCAGAACGGCTTATCCCGCCGCCTCTGTTTTTAAACTCATTACCGCCACTGCGGCGATCGATTCTGGCAAGGCAACGCCTGAGACGGTGTTGCCCTATAACGGTAAGTCGACAAGCTTGTATAAGTCACAGGTTCTCAGACATAAGGACAATAAGTGGACCCGTTACCCTCATTTGACCGAGGCGTTTGCAAAATCGATTAATCCGGTTTTTGCACGACTTGGAATTTACCAGGTGGGTGCGCAAGGGCTGCGAGATTATGCCAGTCGGTTCGGGTTTGACCGGGCGCTGTCCAGTGATTTTGGCCTATTGCCTAGTCATTTAGGGTTGGCGCTGGACGATGAGTGGCAGCTTGCCGAGGCTGCGTCGGGGTATACCAAAGATATTTTAATTAGCCCGGTGCATGCAGCGGCAATGGCGGCGGCCGTGGTTAATGGTGGAAAGCTGATGGCACCGCATATTGTGGAATCTCTGGTTGATGGTGCGAACAAGACCTTGTATCAATCTCAGACGGAAGTACTTCAACAGGTTATGTCTCCCACTACGGTTGAAGCGCTTAAGCAGCTGATGATGGCGACGGTATCACGAGGCTCCGCGAGAAGATTATTCACCAATTATAAAAAAGATCGGGGTCTGCAAGAGGTCAGTATTGGTGGAAAAACGGGATCTTTGACGGGTTATTCACCCCGTGGTCGTCATGATTGGTTTGTCGGTTACGGTGAGTCAAGCGATGGAAGAAAAATCGCTTACGCTTCTCTGATAATTAATAAAGAAAAGTGGTACGTAAAGTCTGCAACGGTGGCAAGATTATTTTTGAAGGAGTATTTTAGCCAGCCAGCTGCTGAGCTTGCAGCATTAAACGTCGACTAGTGCTCCTTCAATATTGTATTGAAAGCACACTATTCGTTTCTGATTTTTTCGATTAGGCCGGTGGTCGAAACTTGATGTTTGAATGGAATCGAATGTACTTCACCTCCGCTGGCTAACACGTGTTCGGCCCCGATGATTGTGTCGCTTGGCCAATCACCGCCTTTGACTAGAAATTGTGGGTTAATCTGTTTGATAATTTCGATCGGTGTATCTTGATCAAACCAGGTTACGAGGGTCACGCAGCGTAGGGAAGCAATGACTTCCGCTCGCGCTTCAAAGGTGTTTAGCGGACGTCCCGAGCCTTTGTTTAACCGTTGCACGGAGGCGTCGGTGTTAAGCGCTACCACCAGGCTTTGCCCCAGTTGGCGTGCGCTACCAAGATAATCAACGTGCCCGCGATGGAGGATGTCAAAGCATCCATTGGTAAATACCAGCGGTTTTGCAAGGCTCGCGCAGGCCGCTCGCGCATTTTCAGGGGAAACGA
>JABJKL010000186.1 GCA_018660405.1 Pseudomonadota bacterium
CGGTTCCATTATTAGTGACGGTGACTCCCGCACCAAATGCAGCACCATTTGCGCCGCTGGCACCACCGATACCACCAATACCGGCACCACCGCCGCCATTGACCGCAGCACCACCAGTGGCAGTAGAAGCCGCATCAAGCGTGAGGATTGCGTTCGTCGCTGTTATTCCCGCGCCACCGGCGACGGACCCTGTACCGGCACCACCCCTGGCATCGGTGTTAACCAAGTTTACGGTTACAGGCAGAGCGGCAGACTGCCCAATAACATCCACACCGGAGCCACCATCAGCGGCTCCGGTAACAGTCATATTAGTCAGATTAACCTCTAACACTCCACCACCCAGGTTGTTGTCCACAGCAACAGCAGAGGTGCCGACCACGGTGGGCGCAACGATCGTTCCGCCATTAACCCTCACAATGCCACCCGTTCGGCTAATATCTATACTTTCGAAACCGGTTCCAGGGTCTCCCGAATCTGGTGGGATCGCTTCAACGCCAGTGCCAGTAGTCACATTGATTGAATCGAAAGTAATATCCGCCATTTGATCAACCGTAAATAAAAGACTACCAACAACCAAAGCTTGGCCAGTTTCTGTGGTTATGGATTCGTCAGCGGTGGTAGCGGCGACATTGAACGTACCGCCATCAAGAGCAACAAAGCCTCCGCCGCTGGTGGTATTTATACTTAAGCCACCATTAAATGAAACCGTTGAACCAATATTTCCACCGCTCAGAAAACCATTCCCACTGCTTGTATCTATATCAACCTTTTGATCAAACGATATTTCAGACCCAAAGCTATCCACAACACCGATTCCTGCTCCATCAAAAACATTTACCCCACCCCCACCTATGGTATCTATATCTAACGGTCCTTTAAAAGTAACCGTGGAGTCATCAACAAAGTCGATGTAAATGCCGCCACCGAGCCCGTTGTTCGACGTAATAGCGCCGCCAAAAACAATTGTACTATCGCTGATATTCTCTATATCGACAGCTGCGAACGTACCGGCATGAGTGATTGTACCGGCGAAATTGACATCGACAGGTGACAAACTAGAAAAGTTGTCTATAAAGAAAGCAGAATCGCCACTGCCAGCAATCGAACTGGCGGAGTCAAAATTAAAAGTACCGGTGGATTCAAAAATCTCAACCCCATCGCCTGTAGAACCACTGACATCCAGATTGTTAAACGTAAAACGACCGTGACCGTCCTCGACAATCAGGCCATCGCTAACGGAGTTCATCAGATTCACATTGCTGAAATTGAATACTGCACCGGATGCTACGTCATCAATATCCAGGCCGTCGTCAGCCGAGCCCGTGATAGTAATGTTGTTGCCTATAATGGTCGCTGCGCCAAGCACATTGTTAATGTCGATGCCGTTTTCACCCGCGCTGTT
Organism: Pseudomonadota bacterium; assembly: GCA_018660405.1. Lineage (GTDB taxonomy): Bacteria > Pseudomonadota > Gammaproteobacteria > Arenicellales > Arenicellaceae > UBA10349. Next base: position 1,403 of record JABJKL010000186.1, read on the forward strand.
AACCGTGATGTTGTTCAGTACTATGGTTCCGCCTAATGCTCCGCCCTCACCAAGTTCAATAGCATCGATACCCGCGCCAGAACCATTAATCGTTATATTCTGAATAGAAAGGTTGCTATGGGTGCCACCAACAGCAGTCGTAATAGATCCATTGGTAATGGTTAAATTGTTAACCTGAACGTTACTCGACGCGATATCCACTCCGGATATCGTCGGCACGGCTCCCGCTTGTGCCCCTGACGCTGTTTCAGGCAATGCCACACTGCCTTGATCCGTCGATAATGAGTGCGCGGTACCGCCGCCCTCTCCCAACAAAGTATCATTACTATCGACCTGAATGTCTGCATCGGTAACCGTACTACCGCCGTGGATCAGAATCACATCCGCATCCAGCCCGTCGGCATTGGCAGCAGTTGCAGTGGCATGCGGGTTTTCATACGTGCCTGCGACGGCACCCGCGTCATTTAGCGGGTCGCCAGAATTATCGTTATCAATATGTAGAATCGTTACTGCATTTCCGCCCCGGGTAATGTTTCCCTCTCCAGTGGCCACCGAACTAACCGAAAACTCCTTAACACTGGTTGAGAATTGCGTGACGGTCTGCTCCTGCACGTCAATATCTACGTCCAGTTTTTGTTTACGACGGTTCTGATTCTCGCCGAAATCGGACTCTCCCGTCTGAATTCGCACATCCCGAATAACATCTTCGTTCATGCGCGATTCAAGTGGTCGCTTACGGAAATCGGCCAGCGCTTGCTTCTTTATGCCAAACGGGTTTTGCCCCCGGAGTAACTTTGCCACGTCAAACGGCAGGTGCAGCCGCGCACCAAGAAACCAGCTCGTATCGTTGAGTTCCGCATCGTCAAACACTTCTGCATCCAAGGTGAAATAAGGGCCGGTTCTTATCTCCAGCCGCCCTTTTGCTCCTTTTATTTCACCGCCATAACGCTTGTCAAAATCGTAGCATCCACCAAACACACGGACTTCCGGCATTGTATCCGGCAACGGTATCTTAAAACCAAGCTCAGCATCCCAACCCTCCAAATCACCTTCGAATTGTTCGAAAAATAGGTCAGTCGTAGTGGTATTGATCGTGGTCGTCTGCGATGTAGTGGTCCAAACTGTATTCACTCGGATATCACGAAACGACGTGGTGTTGCTGGTAGTAATATCACCTCTCAAACTGTTGCCGGAAAAATTCACCCCCGATGCACTGGAAGTGCTTGAAAATCCTGTTTGCTCCCGGCCGAACGAATTCGTGTATCGCTTCGATACGTCAACCTCAGTATTCGTGACGACCTCACGCGTTTGAATAGAAGCTTCATTAATCATTACATCCTGATTTTCCGGGCGGTAATAGTTAACCCGCGCATCTACCCAATCGGAGAGGAACTCAAGACCAGCGCCCCACTGCTCCCAGCTGTTGCCATAAGCAGATTTTCTATGGTCATAGTAAATATTTGCGCCCACAATAGCGCTACTGTCACCAAGCAAATGGCGAAAGCCGACCCCCACATTTCCTTCCGTTTCTCCTTCATCCTTGAGCGAACCGCGCGGGTTAAAGAATATTAGCGTTTTCTCATTTGAATATATCGGCACAAACAAACTGAGGTACGCTTCACCTGTATCGTTGCCAATCCGAACGCCCGTGCTCAAATTGCCACTATTGGTCATTCCGACTGAAGGCGCACAGGCAAGCATCGCACTGAACAACAATACGGAAACCCGGGGACGAAATTTAGGCCACCATAATGCACACAACATTTTAATCTCTGCCAAATTATCCACTATCAAATTGCTATTTTTTAGCCGTCAATGTAGAACTGGGTGACGGACCAAGCGACGCATTCTAACCCAACCATGGAATTAAACCATTCTACGAAAATTTAGGCCGTCAACGCGCCTACCCCTCGCACCGATAACCACTACTACGTCGTTCATCTATGGCAAAGATCACCCTGATTACACGAAATTTCCCGCCGGTACGCGGTGGCATAGAGCGAGTAGTTCATCAAGTGTACAAGCGACTAAGCCATCAACATCACTGTGATTTGGTTGGCCCAAAGGGATGCAAAGAATATGCCAATACCCAATATAAGGTTATCGAAACAGCTGCATCGCCTGCTCCATTTTTTCTAGTCGCAAGTTTTTTTAAAAGCCTGGGGCATCTGCTTCGCAATGGGCCACCAGACATTATCGTGGGTGGTAGCGGCCTGATGGCTCCAATTGTTATTCTGCTTGCACGGCTTTTCCGCACGAAATCAATCATTATGGTTTACGGACTGGACATTATCGTAGAATCCTGGCTTTACCAGCGATTATTTGCACCGTTCTTGCGTCGCGCTGACCTGGTTATTGGATGTAGCAAAAGCACAGCAGAGCTCGCTATTCAAAAAAATGTGCGTGCTGAGCGTATCGCGGTCATCTGCCCAGGCGTCGATCTCCCCGAAACACCGTTATCCCATAAATCAGCGAAACAAGCGCTTGGGGTCGAAAACAAAACACTATTACTGTCTGTGGGGCGTCTTATTCCCCGCAAGGGGCTGGCGGAATTCATCACGCACTCTTTTACTGACTTGGCCGCTCACGATCCGAATCTAGAACTATGGATTGTTGGAAGCGAGCCCGAGAATGCGCTAAACCGGGGTGGCGGTTCCGTCCAGCAAGCAATCGAAGCTGCCATTAAGGCCAACAAGCTCGAAACCCAGGTGCGGCTACTTGACCGGGTCGACGATACCGAACTTGGGCAACTTTACGCGAGCGCAGATGCGTTTGTTTTTCCACTGGTTGAAACTCCCGGCGACGTCGAAGGTTTTGGCATGGTGGCCATCGAGGCATCTTCCTACGGCACTCCAACGGTCGCATTTGATTGCGGAGGCGTTAGCGATGCGATTGAGAACGGTAAGAACGGCTACCTTGTAACACCTGGAAACTACGGCGATTTTTCGCAGCGAATCACTCAGGTCATAAGCGAGCCATTACGGCAAAGCTGTACCGAATATGCAAAAATTTTCTCGTGGGAGATTTACGCGCAAAAACTACAGGCGTGCATCGATAATTTATAGCCTGATCAACGCGCGCCAGGTTTCTTAAGCAACCAGATGTAACCTGGAAAAACAAACTTCAGGTATCGATAAAGCGATATAGCAAAACGCTGCTTCAACGACCCGGGACCAATCATATACGCAGCAGCATACTTTTCAGGGTTCGCAAGGATACGATCGGTATAGTCAACCACCTCAAAATCTTTCACCAACTTTTGTAAACCTGAAAGCGATAAATGTTTTTCATAATATTCGTCACCTTTACCGGCGAGACGCATGTAGAAGTCACCCACGGGTTTCGGAAATACGGATAATAATGGCAATTTGTAATGCGGTTCTATTAACTGTAACCGATTCCCGGCAGCAAAATAACACCGTCCAGCGCTGGACATGACACGCATTATTTCACTCATTAAAATA
>JABJKL010000231.1 GCA_018660405.1 Pseudomonadota bacterium
CACGGCGATAGACTTTCTTCACGCGTTGAGCAACGTAATTAGAATTGCAAATAAAGTGATCAACGCGCGCCGCCGACTGAAAATCCCACGTCCTTATATAGTGCAGCAAGGGGCGCATTAATAAGCGCTTAAAAAAGTTTTGTCGGTTGAGGTACTCGTGATACATGTCCCAAACGTAGCGCATCGGAGTGTGGCAGTAACAGATGTGCACAGCGTCCGGTCGAGTAATCACGCCTTTGGCAGGGCCCGATTCAGAGCTAATAATTAAGTCGTATTCGGATAAATCGAGTTGTTCCAACGCGATTGGCATTAGGGGCAAATAATTCTGGTAGTGCGTCCTGGACCACGGCAACTTATTGATAAAAGTCGTGCTTATCGCGTGATTATTGATTGTCTCGCTTATCTTGGCGGGATTTACAACATGCGTGAATATATCTGCCTCAGGATAAAGTTCGCAAATAGCCTCGAGTACTTTTTCACCGCCTCGCATGCGCACCAACCAGTAATGAACAATGGCGACCTTCATGGCTTTCTCAACGTTGGCGTCTGATTGGGACGTCTGTTTGGCTTTTGCATTTGCTGGGTTGAGTCGTCTCGCTGATACATACGTTTGTTTAATACACTACACTAGTTGCCAGCAATCCAACCGCCGAGACGGTAGGCAATATGCCCTGCAATCTCATGGGTTATAAAGGAGCTTCTAGCAAATGTTTTTTCGTTTGGTAACCACATGTCTATTCGTGTGTAATCGAGCTTATTGTAAATGAGTTCCTGTTCGGTTGTTCTGAGGTAAACAGTGCGACGAGCGGAGTGTTCACCCTCTCTAAATAGCGCCTCCAGAGTTTGTTTTTTCCGCGCCACACGATAAGCATACCCAACTAACAGGACATTTTTTGCGTCCAGGCGAAGCAATTCGTTCTGCGCGTAAGTCATTGCCTCATAGGTGGTACGCCCAGGTTGAGCATTGACTATCTTTTCTGGTGCTACACCCCATTGTTCTAACTTGTTCACAGCGAAAGTTTTTTCGCCGGGTTCCGGCGTCTCCAGCACAGGGAATTCGCTTGAAATGATTATAATTGGCTTCTCAGACTTTTGGTGCTCCTGTGCTGCGACCCACAGTCGTTCCGACCAAAATTGATCTATTAGAGGATCGTTAGGCGTAAAGGCTTTTTGCCACCCCGCAACAACGATAGCGTCATAGGGATTATCCCCCGAAGTCTCGAACCCATCGGGATACAGGCTATGGATAAATTGGTTTTCTATCCAAAGCGCACTTATCGGTGTCGCAAACACCCAAAAAACGAGTATCAAGACGGCTATTAATGAATTACTAATTTTGCGCCAGCCAAGCAATTTGCTGATCAACACGAGCAACGCGATAAGCACCAGCATGCCAATAGGGGTCGCCAAATACTGAACGTTCTTTAACACTGATACGGTGGTGTCGCCCATGGCTGGATTATATAGTGAAGAAATAGGATTAACGTTTTGTAAGCCGAATACCGGTTGAACCCACAAGAATCAATTGTGTACCACTCTTGGCAGGTTTAACTGATTGATTGCCAATAGATCAGGAATTGTAAAAAGCTATAAGTGCTTTGAGCATGTATTCGCAGTCTTTTACCCCCGCTGTTTCGCGGATCGAGTGCATCGCCAATTGTGGAATTCCCACATCAACTGTTGGAACGCCCAGTTTCGTAGCGGTAATCGGGCCTATAGTGCTACCGCAAGCCATGTCGGCGCGCGTAACAAACGTTTGTACAGGGACGTTTGCTTTAGCGCAAATGGCTCGAAATGCAGCACTGGTTTCGCTGTTGCTCGCGTAGCGTTGATTGGCATTAATTTTTATTACTGGGCCAGCATTTATTATGGGGCCGTGATTTTCATCATGCTTATTTGGGTAGTTTGGATGCAACGCATGTGCGTTATCGGCGGAAACCAACATCGACTTTTGCATGATCGCGTCGCTGGTGTTTTGGTCCCCCGTCAGATGCCGTAAGGTACTTGCCAGAAAGGTGCCTGCCGCTCCACTGGTTGAAGCGCTACCCACTTCCTCGTGATCTGTGCAGACCAAAATTGCAGGCTGCTCAGGTTTGCTGCTGGTTAGCGCCGAAGCACCCAGGAAACAACTTAATAAATTATCCAGTCGGGCGCTGGTGATGAAACTTTGAGATAGTCCGGCGAGGCTGGAGCTCTGATGATCGTAAAAGGACAGCTCGAAATCGCTAACTTTACTGAGCTTGGTATCTATCAATTGAAGCAATATGTCGGCTACAGATTCTTGATCGTCATCGCGCGCGAGCAATACTGGCAAATGTTCTTGTGCATTAACAACGTTTTTTTTGTTGGCCTCACGATTTAAATGAATAGCCAGGCTCGGAATCATACCTAAAGGCCGTTGAATGTTTATTAATTCGCTTGCGATTTGGCCTTTCTTGCCGGGGCCGCTTATACGGCCGGCAAGTGCCAAATCACGATCAAACCAGGGATGCTGTAGCACCGCACCATAAACCTCAACACCGAGTTGCAAGTAGCCATGTTTTTTGATGACGCCATTGGGTTTCACGTGCAAACAAGGGCTGTCTGTATGCGCACCCACCATGCGAAAGCCCTGATTCGGAGCTCGCGCCGCGCTCTGCCAGGCGATTATTGAAGAATCGTTACGCGTTTCATAATAACGCCCGTCATCTTGTTCGCCGCTCCAATGCGTGAATCCCGCGGCTTCAAGCAGCGCAGCCAGATTATTAGTCGCATGAAATGGCGTTGGGGAATCGTCTAAAAAAAGGAGTAATTCGTTGATCACGTTATTTTGCCGTCAATGCTAGCTATCGGGATTGTGTCGTGTGCGTTGTCTGGAGTCAAAAGTCAGCGTTAATACCAGAGCAATCAAACGCCGAAAACGATAGGATACGCGCTGTAGTTTAATTTTAAAAAAAGAATGATTCGATTTCTGTTGGTGTTTGTTGCGGTGTTTGCCGTTTGGTACGCGATGTGGAAGTACCGCCGCTTGCCCGTCGAGGCGCGTAAAAAGACATTCACCAAATTTGGCTTAATTGTGCTGGCGGTGGTGTTGCTCATAATGGTTGCAACTGGCCGGGCGCACTGGATTTTTGCGCTCATCGGTGGGGTGGTAGCGTTTGCCGGGCGGTTGCTACCCTATCTCCGGCATTTGCCAATGCTCGCCAAGGTGTTGGCGGCGTTCGGCATCGTTATTCCTGGCATGGGAAGTGCGACCGAAAATAACAGGGTCAATATTAGCGATATAAGCCGGGAAGATGCGGCGGCTATTTTGGGTCTGGATATTTCAGCCAGTGACGAAGAGGTTATGCGCGCGCACAAGAAATTAATGAATAAGATTCACCCGGATAAAGGGGGGTCGGACGTGCTGGCTGCACAGATCAATACCGCACGAGATGTGATGCTGGGAAAATAGTTAGAGAACGGCCCATAGGAGAACCGAATGAACAACGCCAAACAAGATAAAATTGAAGCTGCCGTATTCCGACGCTTGCTCGAACATTTGGATAAGCACACTGATGTACAAAATATCGATTTGATGATTACGGCTGACTTTTGTCGCAATTGTTTGTCTAAATGGTATGTGACTGCAGCACAGGAGCAGGACGAAAGCATTTCTTACGATGACGCCAGAGAGCTCGTTTATGGAATGCCGTACGCAGACTGGAAAACCAAATATCAAACTCCCGCGACTCCGGAACAAGAGATCGCGTTTGAAGCGCGGCGCGGGCGCAAGCCATAAGCAGTTAGTCGCTGACTGATCTCCTCTATAATTTTGCAAGACGAACAATTACTTCGTTACAGTCGGCAAATATTTTTGCCAGAGATCGACGTGGCGGGTCAACAGAGATTACTGGATTCGCGAGCTTTCATTTTAGGGCTCGGAGGTCTGGGTTCTCCGGTGGCCATGTATCTTGCAACCAGCGGAGTCGGAACGCTCGCGCTGGCGGATTTTGACGAAGTCGATCTGAGTAATCTACAACGACAAATAGTGCATGGAACAAGTGATATAGGTTTGCAAAAAACCGCTTCTGCGGCCAAACGCTTAGATGAACTCAACCCAGAGGTTGCGGTGCTTGAACTGCCTCAAAAACTTGATGAATCAGTCCTGCAAGAACAGGTTAGCAAAGCGGATGTGGTGATTGATTGCAGCGATAATTTCGAAAGCCGTTTTATGATCAATCGTGTATGCCAACAGCATAGAACGCCCTTGGTGAGCGGTGCGGCCGTTGGTTTTGGTGGGCAATTGGCGGTGTTCGACTTTGCCAATAGTGCGGCTCCTTGCTATCAGTGCTTATATCCTGCCCAAGGCCCGGACGGCGATCATTGTGCAGACACAGGTGTTGTTGGCCCATTAGTCGGTGTTATTGGTTCACTACAAGCCTTGGAGGCATTAAAGATTTTATTGGGTATTGGGCAAACACTTGCCGCCAGGTTGCTGCTATTTGATGCGCTCGAAACACGCTGGCATACCGTTAGTATTCCGGCTGACCCCGCTTGTCCGATATGTGCCCAACATACAGATGATAAATAAATGAAAATCGCACTGGACAAATGAATGATAATCGTTATCATTCAGCTTTAGGGATATAAACCTCACAATATTCATATGACTGTTCAATTAGCAGGCCTCGCAATAAAGAGCCATGAGGAAACATCGCTGGATGCCGCCAAGACTATGTGGGACATGGCTCGTGGTGAACAAGGGATTGTTGCTGCTCTGGTGGGATTGTCTGAAGCATACAAATTACGCCTGAATGAGATTGGTGTGTTTGTTGGAGCGCCTGTGGCTTGTGTTAACCAGCCGCCAATGTCTGCGCCTAAAGTATTCCAGATATGTGATGGTATATTTTCGTTGGATCGAGATCTGGCGGACAAAGTCGTTCTTAACTAGTGTTCCTTCGCTGAAGGAGCACTAGCTATTTCATCACCGGCTGGTTAGAGTCGTCGTCGGTATTATTATTTAGTCCGTAATCCGGACTTTTTTTATGTCCAGCATTCTAGTTATAGGCAAACCTAACTCCGGCAAAAGTTTGCTGTTCAATCGACTGACCGGCATGAACCAGAAAGTTGCCAACTTTCCCGGGGTTACGGTTGAGATTAAAAGTTCTGCTTTTCGTCGACACCGTCTGATCGATTTGCCAGGCACGTATTCGCTGCAGCCCATTACTCCAGACGAGCGTATTGCGGTAAAGAAATTTCACGAAACGGTCGCCAGCGACGAGGTGAAAGGCGTGCTCTGCATGCTCGACTGTACCCGCCTGGAGCGTAGCCTGGTCTTTGGTTTACAGGCTCAGCGGGTCTGCCAGGAAGAAGGTGTGCCTATTATGTTTGCCTTGAACATGATGGATGACGTTGCTCGAATCGGTGAAACGGTTGACGTGGAGGGATTAAAACAAGCGCTGAACGCTGAGATTCGCCCAATCTCTACCAAAAAAAAGCAAGGTCTTGATGAGCTGGCTGATGACCTGGACGATATGATTCGTAATCCAGATCGATTTGTACGTGAGCCGGGCGAAGGTGACGGCAGCGATTATCTGAAGCGATCGCACGAACTGCATCAGCGGTTTGGCCCGGATGTTCGAGCGATCCTCGCGCTGCAACAAAAGCTCGACAATTTTTTTCTATCGGGCACGTTTGGCGGTTTGGTATTTGTTTTGATTATGCTGCTGTTGTTCCAATCGATATTCACCTGGGCAACACCCTTGATGGACGGCGTGGAAGGCATTATTGGTTGGTTGGCCGGGCAAGTATCTTCAGGTATGTCCGATGGTATGGTCAAAGACTTTATTGTCGATGCGATGTTCGGCGGTGTGGGGTCATTTCTGGTTTTCGTGCCACAAATCATGGTGCTCACTTTCATAATCGGATTGTTAGAGGACTCAGGCTATTTAGCGCGGGCCTCTGTTTTATGCCACCGCACGCTGAGTAACGTTGGCCTGAGTGGTATGAGTTTTGTTCCGTATCTCTCTGGATTCGCTTGTGCTATCCCGGCGATGATGGTTGCGCGCAATATTCCTTCGACCAAACGTCGCTTACTCACAATCATTACCATCCCCCTGATGTCTTGTTCTGCAAGACTGCCTGTTTACAGTTTGATTATTCTGGTACTCGTGCCTGCCAATAAAGTGTTCGGTGGCTTTGTTGATTTACGAGGGGTAATATTCTTTGCACTATATTTTTTGGGTATCGTAGCGGCGCTGGTGGTAAGTGCATTGTTGTCAAAATACGTGATTCACGAGGCCGACGACGCACCGTTTATGTTGGAATTACCACCGTACCGATTGCCCTCGTTGAAACCGCTGCTTACTCGTGCAGTCAATGCTGGCAAGACTTTTATCACCAAGGCCGGGCATGTGATATTTGCGATAGCCGTGATTATTTGGGTATTGGGCTATTTTCCATACGGGCCGGGCAATCTGGACAGTTCTTATCTTGGAATAATGGGGAAATGGATTGAACCCATATTTGCGCCGATGGATCTGGATTGGCGCTATGGCGTGGCGATCCTTGCATCGTTCGCTGCGCGTGAAGTGTTCGTGGGCACTCTGGGCACCATGTTTGGTATTGATGGTGCGGACGAGAACATTGCTGGCTTAGCCGCCAATGTGCAGGCCGACGGCATGTCGCTCGCCTCCGGTGCAGCTTTGTTGGTGTTTTATGTTATTGCCCTGCAGTGTGGCGCGACTCTGGCTGTGATGCGTAAAGAAACCGGCAGCAATCGTATTCCAATAGCGACTTTTGTGGGCTATAGCTTGCTCGCGTACCTGGCAGCATTACTGACCTACATGACTTTCTAGGGTAATCGTGAGGTAATTGAGAACGGCCGCTGGTTAATACACTACACTAAAATATGCAAATTCCTTACCCAAAAGCTACTTCGCAATTTGCCAGTGATCTGCCCGCGGCTATCGCCATAAGCGGTACTGAAACGCTGCTGGTCGAAGAATTGTTGAATAGCTTGCGTAAAGCACTTGCCGTGCATGGCATCGATGAGCGATTGCCGTTCACCGTTGAAGGCCGTTTCGATTGGGAGGGCTTCGTTCAGGAAGGGAACGCAATGTCTTTGTTTGGCAGCCGTCGATGTTATGAGCTCAGGATGCCTGGCGGTAAACCTGGTGACAAAGGAAGCAAGGCTATCAGCGCATTTTGCGAGCGCGCAGAACCTACAGGTGATATTTTGGTGGTAATTCTACCCAAACTCGACAAACGGCAATTGCAGAGTAAATGGGTCAAAGCCATTGATGCTTCGGGCTGGCTGATTATTTGCCCCGAAGTGGGTTTAAACGCATTTCCCGCTTGGTTAAAGAAGCGTTTTGAGTCGAGAGGCCTGCGGCTCCAGGCGGATGCCATGGATTTGCTGGTGTCGTGTCTCGAAGGCAATTTGCTGGCCGCGGGTCAGGAGGTCGATAAGTTACAAGCACTCAGTAGTGATGGTGGTGTAACCATAGAGATGGTTCGCAGCAGCCTTTCTAATCAAGCCCGTTATACGGTGTTTGAACTGGTTGATATGGCGTGTTCAGGCGAATTGGTTCGAGCGATACGAATTTTAAAAGGGTTACAGCGTGAGGGTATTGAGCCGGTAGTGATTGTTTGGAGTATCGCTCGAGAAATACGCACAATGGCTCGAATTGCTGGTGAAATTTCGGCTGGGGGATCACCATCGGATGTGTATCGGCAAAATGGGGTTTGGCGCAGCCGTGAAACGATTGTTTCTTCTGCGATCAGGCGATTAGGCACTGATGGCTGCTATAATCTATTGCGTAGAGTGGGCGATTTAGACCAGTTGGTAAAAGGCCAGCGTCAAGGTGACGTATGGCTGGAGCTGGAAAGGTTAATTGTTGCGCTCAACGGTCTAGCTCTTGATGAGGCGCAGGTCAGCGGTGGCGCAGGCGAGTGATATAGTCATGAATGAAGCGGTTTCAAAAAAAGAATTTTCGCCAGATTCGCCTAGTCGTATTGAAGGCGATGTCGAGTCTTACGTGCTGGGTCTTGGCAAGGCAGCGCGGAAAGCTGCTCGCGTGCTCGCCAGTGCTGATACCGACAAAAAAAATGCTGCTCTGGAAGTGATAGCTTCTCGCCTGCTTGAATCTGCCGATGCGATCAACGAGGCTAATGCGGTTGATATGGAGGCTGGTCGCGCTCGAAACCTCGATGCTGCGTTGCTCGATAGACTGGAGCTAACGCCTGCCAGGATTCAAGGCATGGCCGATGGTCTTCGACAAATCGTTGCCCTGCCTGACCCAATCGGTGAAATCACGGATTTGCAAACCAGGCCATCGGGTATTGAGTTGGGAAAAATGCGTATGCCTTTGGGCGTAATCGGCATTATTTATGAATCAAGGCCAAATGTAACTGCCGATGCGGCAGGGCTTTGCCTTAAATCGGGCAATGCGGTGCTGTTGCGAGGCGGATCTGAAGCGCTGCAATCGAACCTTGCCATCGCTCGATGTATTCGACAAGGACTACTTGAGGTCGGATTGCCTGCAGAATGCGTACAGCTTATTGAAACCGTAGATCGTTCGGCGGTTGGGGCGATGTTGGCGATGAGCCAATATATCGATGTAATTATTCCACGTGGTGGACGGGGTTTGATTGAACGGGTTGCGAATGAATCTAAAGTACCCGTGATAAAGCATCTCGACGGCGTATGCCATGTGTATATCGACAAAGACGCTGATTTGGAAATGGCTACTGCCATCGCCTTTAATGCCAAAACAGACCGATATGGTGTGTGCAATGCGATTGAGACCTTATTGGTGCACGTCGATGTTGCCGCGGAGCTGCTGCCTGGCCTTGCGCAGAAATATCTGCAAGAGGGTGTTGAGCTTAGAGTTTGCGAGCGTACTCAAGCGATTATAGGTCAGGCTTCAGCGGCTACCGAGGAGGACTGGTATGCGGAGTATTTGGCACCAATATTATCGATTCGCATCGTGGACAGTATTCATCAGGCGATAGACCATATTGCCAAGTACGGTTCCGCGCATACTGAAAGTATAGTGACCGCAGATAAGGCCACTGCCGATCGGTTTCTGCGTGAAGTTGATTCAAGTTCGGTTATGGTGAACGCCTCAACGCGATTTGCTGATGGCTTTGAATATGGTCTGGGGGCTGAAATAGGGATTAGCACAGATCGCTTACACGTTCGTGGTCCAGTGGGCCTGGAAGGCCTCACTAATCAAAAGTATGTTGTATTGGGTAGTGGGCAGCTAAGGTAAACTAAATACGTGGGATGTCTGTAAAGTGGCTAGTCTGACCGCTGTATTTGGCGGCCTGTTTGACCCTGTTCATCGAGGACATGTCGAACCGCTGTGCGCCTTGTTGGATGCTGGGGTGGTTGATACGGCCATTGTGGTGCCAACCTCACAGGCTGTGCATCGGGCTGATGCCCAGGTAAGCGGCTCGCAACGTATGGAAATGCTGCGTATTGCCTATGCAGATGATGAGCGCGTGCAGGTTAATGATATCGAACTATGCAAGTCACAGCCGTCTTATACGGTACTGACCCTGCGCGAGTTCAAAGCCCTCGACCCGGGCGCACATCTATGTTTTGTGTTGGGCGCCGATTGGTCGGGAGGGCTTGACGATTGGTACCAGGCATCGGAGTTGCCTTTGCTTGCCCATTTGGTTGTGTTGAACCGCCCGGGACCTGGCCTGGAACTGGCAGGGTTCAAGGGCTTTAGTCAGGCATGCCATGCGAATGATCTGCGTGTTAAACCGGCGGGCTTGTGCTACGCCTTTGATGGCCCGGAGTTGGACTTGTCCTCAACAGAAGTTCGTGATGCCTTAAAAAGAGATGGAAAGGCAAGTGGTGAAGAGACAAATAAGCAAAGTAAACAATGGTTGAGCAATGCGTTACCTGAAGGTGTTTACCAATATATTGAGTCGAATGGTTTGTATCTATGAATGAGAAAATAGTGAGTGGCAACAGTAAGCGTGCAGAAATCGAGCCTGCGAAAATAAAAGATCTGGTGGTTTCAGCACTGGAAGATTCGAAAGGCGTTGATATCCAGGTGCTACAAATTGATGATATATCGGATTTTACGGATTATATGGTGGTCGTTAGCGGCACTTCCAGTCGGCATGTTAAGTCACTGGCTTCGAACACCATCGATGATCTGCGCGAAGCCGATGTGCGCGCCCTGGGCGTTGAAGGTGAAGAGCTCGGCGAGTGGGTATTAGTCGATTTCGCAGATGTTGTAATCCACGTAATGCGCGAAGAAGTTCGTGCGTATTATGAAATCGAGAAACTTTGGGGTGAAGATATTCGAAACATGCTGAAGGGCAGCCCTACTAATTCATGAATAAGCATTTTGAGTCCAAAAAATGCCATCTCTGCGTTGCGAACCTTCGCAATAGCTAGCTATTGCGCGCGATTAGCGCCTTGATATGACAATTTTTGAATCTCAAACTGACATATCCAGAATTAATAGAGCTGCCCTTAAGCAGCAGCGTGAAGAACAAGCCTGAACGGGCTCTGTAAATATGAAAGTGACGATTGCTGCCGTGGGCACAAAAATGCCGGGCTGGGTCGAACAGGCCTGTAATGAATACCAGAAACGTTTGGTGGGCCCGTGTCAGCTGGAGTTTTTGGCGGTTACAGCGGTGCCCAGAACCAAAAATGCGGATCTTGCACAGATAGCGAAATTGGAAGCACAACAATTGGAAAAAAAGCTTGCGGCTATCCCGGTGATCATTGCGCTGGATCGTAATGGTAAAACATTAACCACTGAAAAGTTTGCAAGCCGTCTCCAGACCTGGGTTGACGAAGCGCAAGATGTGGCGCTGGTTATCGGCGGGCCAGAAGGGCTTACTCCGGACTATATTAGCAGAGCTTCCGAAAGTTGGTCTTTGTCTGCGATGACGATGGCCCACCCAGTCGCTCGTGTAGTAATGGCAGAGCAGGTGTATCGAGCGTGGAGTATCAATGCGGGTCTTCCGTATCATCGGGCTGAGACCTTTGCGCGATAGTGATTTTGTCCTCTGACGGCGTTAAAAATGGTCTCTAATCGGTCATTTATGTAATATAAACTCCCTCATTCCGTGCGTTTTTGCCTTGTCTGGACTTTACGAGAAGAACAAAAAACCTGCTCGTGCAAAGGTCTCTGTTTTTAGTAAATATTATGCGCAAACCTCCAGAAATTATTCTAGCGTCCCGTTCGCCACGTCGCCAACGAATGTTGACCGAACTCGGTTTGCAGTTTGATGTGTTTACTGCTGATATTGACGAGACGGTGCGTGAGGGTGAACGGCCAGCAGAGTATGTTACTCGCCTGGCGGGAGAGAAAGCATTGGCAGCTGCGGTAGCCCTCACTCAGCCAATGGATAATCCGCAGAGTAAAGTGCGTGATTCACGACCGATACTTGCGGCTGATACCGCAGTCGCGTTGGGGGAGACTATTTTTGGCAAGCCCGCAAACAAAGCCGACGCCTTCCGAATTTGGTCAGCCTTATCGGCTACAACACACCATGTTTACACCGGATTGGCCCTGTTGGTTGGCGATGACTTTCAGTTGCGGTGTGTTACCACCAAGATAGTGTACGGATCAATGAATGAGCGCGAAATGACCGAGTATTGGGAAACTGGGGAACCACAGGATAAGGCCGGAGCTTATGCTGTTCAAGGCTTGGGTTCAGCCTTCGTTAAGGAGGTGCGTGGTAGTTATAGCAATGTTGTTGGCTTGCCTTTATTTGAGCTGAGGGAGCTACTTAAAGCAAACGGGTGGGACTGGATATGAATTCGGAACTTCTGCTTAACGTGACCCCGTATGAAACGCGTGTTGCAGTAATCGAAAATGAAACTCTGCGCGAGTTATATTTGGAACGCGCCGCGACGCGCCCAATAGTTGGGAATATATATGTTGGGCAGGTAGCCCGGGTGGTGCCGGGGATGCAGGCGGCTTTTATTGACCTGGGTATTGAGCGGGCCGGGTTTTTGCACGTCAAAGACCTAAAGAAAGCCCGCGAGGCAAATGAAATACCTCACATATCAGATGTATTGCATGCGGGTGAAAAAATCATCGTGCAAGTCACTAAAGAGCCTGTGGGCACTAAAGGTGCGCGTTTAAGTGGCCAAATCACTTTGGCGACGCGCGATCTGGTATATCTTCCAGGTCAATCCAGTGTGAATGTGTCACAACGTATTGAAGACCCGCTTGAGAAAGAGCGGTTGCGGAACATATTAGACGGGCTCCTTAACGCGCAGGGCACTGACGGCGGGGTAATCGTCAGAACGATGGCCCAAGGGGCATCTGAGGAAGCCCTGGCAGGTGAGCTGGTGTTGTTAACGGAGATCTGGAGGAAGTCACTCGAACTAAAATCCATCTCCAGGACGCCCACATGCATATATGAAGATCTGCCATTGTATCTCAGGGTGCTCAGAGATTTGGCCGGTAATGGCGTCAAGCGTATACACATTGATTCTAATGAGGCGTTTGAGTCGGCCGTTAGTTTTGTGGGCGATATGGCCCCTGAGCTTAAAGATAAACTGGAACTGTATCGTGGAGAGCATCCGCTATTCGAACGGTATTCGGTTGAGAATGAAATTGAGAGCGCTATGCATCGTCAGGTTTCGCTGGCGTGTGGGGGGAATTTGATCATTGAACCTACTGAAGCAATGACGGTTATCGATGTAAATTCCGGTACTAATACCGGTAAACGCAATCTGGAGGAGACCGCGTTTGCGACTAATTTAGAGGCCGCATCCGCCATTGCACAGCAGCTGCGGCTTCGCAATATTGCTGGCATTGTCATCATCGATTTTATTGATATGGTAAACGACGCGCATAAACAGCAGGTGATGCAAGTTTTGGGTCGTGAGATGATGGGCGATAAGACTAAAACGGTTATTACCGAAATGTCGCCGTTAGGCTTGGTCGAACTAACGCGCAAGCGCACTCGCGATAGCCTGTCTCACTTGATGAGGCAGAGTTGCCCAGCTTGCAACGGTCGTGGCACGGTAAAATCGACGCAAACAGTTTGTTACCAAATATTTCGTGAGATTGTGCGGGAGTTTAGGCACTATCCAGCGAACGAATATACGATTAAAGCGTCTAACGATGTGATCGAGTGTTTACTCGACGATGAAGCGAAGGCGTTTGGTGATCTGCAAAAGTTTATCGATCGGCCCGTGCAGCTGCGGGTTGATGCAGACGGTCAACGCGAATATTACGAAATTGTTCTATCCTAGCGTATTAAATGTTGAGAAAACTCAAAATATTATTGTTGTTTGTATTATCGATAGTAGTGATCACTATTGTCGGAACAGCTGTATTTTTTGATCAGATCGAAGAACGCAAAGAATTGCTGGAGCAAGTGGCAAGTCGCTTTGTTGGGCAGCCGGTTAGTAGCGATGCGCTTTTATCAAGCTGGCGCGAGGGTAATCCCCAACTATTAATTAAGGGCTTAAAGGTCGAGTCGATCGATTATGATTCACCAGACCTTTCCATCGCCGAACTTGCATTTGAAGTGAATTGGAAATCATTGTTGCGATTTTGGCCAAAAATTGAACGTGCAACCGTCAAAACGCTCTCCTTGCGAATAGAATCTCTGGCGCAAGGCGGGGTAAAAATCGGCGGTTGGTTAGTACCTCCTATGCAGAATAGAAAGCCTCCTGCTCGACTTCTTAGATGGATTGGCGATCAAAGTGACTTCTATGTTGCTGATTCCAATATTGAGTGGCGCCGACTCGGTGGTGCGGTTGAACGTTATACCGATATCAATTTGGTTTATGCACTTGACGATGAGTCCCGGCTGCTGCAAGGCGTATTAACATCAATAGAGGGAGAGCTGCTGCTTCGAAGCGAGTTTATTGGAAACCCCTTTCAACCGGCCAGCGATTGGCAGGGCGAATTTGTTATTGCTGCGGTAGGGGTAGGCGCTAGCGACTCATCAACGGGTTTGAGCATGTCGTCAAGATCTGGATTGGGATTGTTGCGTATTCCGAAAATTGAGTTTACTCATCTGCGCGACTTGCTGGTTGTTGCGGGCGTGTTGCCCAGGCTTGGTATATGGATGCAGCAAGCCAATGCTCAGGGTGTGCTTGAAGACTTTGAAGTTCGATTTACCGGCGATTTGTTGGAATTGGATTCGTGGGATGCAAATGCAACGATTGAAGGTGTGTCGTTTGATTCTACGGAGGGCACACCGGCCGGGAACAACCTCGGTGCGCGCTTGCAAGCCACCTCAAATGGGGGCCTCGTTCGCATGGATTCGAAAAACGTAACGTTAGCCTGGCCACAACATTTTGCAGGTATGCTGGATATAGAGGAAGTTAAAGCCGAGCTTTTGTGGAGTATCGCGAGTGAGAAAACTCAATTTAGAATTTCCAACGGCTCGGTGGTTGCGGATCAAGGTGTAATCGACAATATTGATGCGACGGTTGCCTTGCAAAATGGGGGTGTGGATGGAACGGCCAGCATGCAGTTCAGCGTGCCGGATGTTTCCGTGATTAAAGGGTTTGTACCGCTCCACTTGAGTCCGAAAATGCTTGAATGGTGGGCTAATGCATTTCCTCGAGGATCCCTGAAAAATGGATATATTAACTATACAGGGCCGATATCTATTGCCGCTATTCGTTCCGGGCAAGGCGAGCTGTCCGCGAGTGTCGATGCTGTTGGGGTAGATGTTGACTATGGGCGTACGCGCAGCTGGCCGCCGATACAGCAGGCCTCAGCGCGAATGGTTCTCGACCAGGACCGCCTTGTGGTAACACCGCGAACGGCCGCTGTCTATCAAAGTGAGGTGTTGGCAGGCGAAGTGATTATTGAGGGTTTGTTTGAGCGCAGAAGAGTACTTTCCATTGTTGATGCCCAGATCGCTGGACCTGCTGAAGATGCGGTAAGCTTTTTGCTGGAGGGGCCTCTTTTTGAGCCAGGCAATAGATCAGACATTGATGTAACAGCAAACGCTGGCAGGTATTCTACCCGGTTTTCCGCAGAGATACCGTTAGCTAATTTACCGCAGTCGACGGTTCAGGGAACCGGTCAGGCAGAAAATGGAGAGTTGGTATTACCGTCTGGTTTGATAGCTGGAGGGATTAACGCGAGTGTGGAGTATACGGAAAAATCGGTGAGCGGAACCGGTGAAGTTGATGATTTCGTAGGCGGCAAGGCGCAGTTGTCCCTGCAAACGCTTCGACAAGGTAGGCCTATGGAGGTGCAGCTAACGGCAAGTGGGAAGCTGATTCCAATTTACCTGTCGCCGATACTGGGTGAGCCATTGGCAAATTCTCTATCTGGCGAAACGGAATGGAGCGGCACCATGAATATTGGTGCTGGTCCGGTCACAATGCGAGTAGAAAGCGAACTGTTCGGTTTGATTATCGCTTTGCCTGAGCCGGTATACAAAGGCTCCACCGAGTTGAGTCCACTGCTAGCTGAAATAGAGTTTGCGCCACAAGGGTTAACGACGGTGCGTTATCAGGTGGGTGAGAATCTTCGGGGCTTGCTTAAGCTTCGGGCAATCGACGATGTAGTTTTTTTTGAGGGTGGCGATTTGGTATATGGCCAACAACCCTTGGTGGAATCCTTTCCTTCGGGCGGGCTGGGAATTCGAGTTCAGGCAGATGAGATTGATCTCGATCCATGGTTAGATTACATGATTTGGGTGAGCGATAACTGGCCTGAATTAGAGGGGGATGCATCCAGCTTTGTAAGTGCTCTGCACAGAGCTGAGCTTGTCGGGGAGAAGGTTAGATTGTTCGGCAAACAGCTTGGCCGTTTAGATCTAATGGGCCTGTCGAACGACGGGCTGCATTGGGCAATCGATGTATCCGGAGATTCTGTGGAAGGACAATTAGAGGCAGCTCCCGCGAATGAGGCTCCATTTTATATTGCAGACTTTAAGTTTCTAAATTGGCCAGCGTCCGAATCGGACCTTGGATCAGCGGACGACGACCTGAAACCGTATGATTATCCTATTGTTAGTATTCATGCTGATGATTTCCAATTTTCCGGGCGTGAGCTTGGTGAGCTCAGTATTGTTGCACGCCCGGTGGGTGAGGCCTGGAATATCGTTAGAATGGATATGATTCAACCCGCGTTAAATATATTGGCGACCGGCATTTGGGAGCCTACAGACGATGGGCAAACTCAAACAAGCTTCGATTATAAAGCGACGACTCCGGAGACTGGAGAGGCTTTGAGCGCGCTTGCTTTAGGTGATTTTTTGGATGATGGAGGCTTGGACGTCGAGGGCAGTGCAAGATGGCCTGGGCCGCCATCGGCATTTGTTTTAGAGAATTTGGACGCAAGTTACAAGCTCGTAGCGAGCAGGGGGAAGTTGGTTGGTGTTGACCCCAAGGCGGGCCGTTTGTTGGGCTTGTTGAATATAAATAGTTTGTCCCGTCGGCTGCGTCTGGATTTTTCTGATATTTTTTCCGATGGTTTTGCATTTGATAATTTGGGTAGTCAGGGAACTTTTTATGATGGTAATCTGGCGCTGCAGGAATTTTATGTCGTAGGGCCGTCTGCTTATATGCAGTCTCAAGGCCGCATTGGAATTGCTGAAGAGGATTATGATTTGGAGCTGGTGGTTTCGCCACAACTAGGGGGGAATATTGCCTTGTTGAGTGCGTTTGCCAATCCGGCGGCTGGTGCCGTCTTGTATATTGCGCAGCGCTTGTTTCGAGATCAACTCAACGATGCACTTCGATATAGCTACACCATTTCTGGTAGTTGGGATGAGCCTGAGATCAAGAGTACAAGAATTGAGCCCGACATTCCGATTACTGAGCCGGCTGTGGATGGTTCCGTGGACTTGCTTGGGGTTCAAACTGAGGTTCCTGGCGTGCAATGAGCACTGAACAACTTGTCGTTGCAGCTATTCAAATGAGCTCAACGGCTGATATTAAACACAACCTCACACGGGCAGACGGGCTTATTGATCAGGCCGTTAACAACGGAGCGCAGCTGGTTCTATTACCAGAGAATTTCGCACACATGCCCAATACCAATATCGAGCGACTGCAGGCATGTGAAGTGATCGGAACGGGGCCTATACAGAAGTTTCTCTCGAATAAAAGCGAGCAACACGGTATTTATTTAGTTGCAGGATCGGTTCCGGTTGCCTCGACTAATCCAGACAAAGTATTTGCTGCCAGTCTTTGTTTTGGCCCAACTGGCAGTTTGCTTGCACGTTACGATAAAGTGCATTTGTTTGATGTGCGATTGCCGGACGGGAAACGCCATGCCGAGTCTGACAATTTTGAATACGGCGGATTAATTGAGAATGACGGTTTACTCGAGACGCCATGGGGCACGTTTTGCATGACCATATGTTATGACCTTCGTTTCCCTGAGCTGTTTCGAAAGGCGAGTAGCCGTGGTGTTGTTGGGTTTTTAGTGCCAGCCGCTTTTACTTACGATACGGGTGAAGCGCATTGGGAGGTTCTATTGCGTGCTCGCGCGATTGAGAATATGGCCTATGTTTTGGCTAGCGCTCAGCACGGGATCCATGCAAATGGGCGGCGAACCTGGGGTCACTCAATGGTACTTGACCCATGGGGTAAACTATTGGCCTGTCAGGCTTCCGGCGACGGTGTGGTGCTAGCCACGTTAGATCTGGTGCGGCAAAAAACGTTGCGTCGGAATTTTCCCTGCCTGGAGCAAAGACGCGTTGATTGAATGTGTTCCTGCCACCGCGGGATGGAAACCAATATGATTGATATATACCAAATAGCGAGTGACACCTTGCTGGCACCCTACAGTTTGAGTGAGTCGGGTGTTACAGCGGTGCTCAACGATCTGGCAGGCAAGACCACAATAGATTATGCCGACTTGTATTTTCAGTACTCGCGGTCTGAGAGCTGGCAACTGGATCAGAGTTGCGTAAAAAACGGCAGTTTCTCGATTGATAAGGGAGTGGGTCTACGTGCAGTCGTTGGTGATAAAACTGCGTTTGCGTACAGCGATGATATGAGTATGGCGGCCTTGCGTGAAGCGAGCGGCAAAATAAAGTCGATCGCGCGACAGGGGCAGGAAAGAACGATCAAGCTTAAACGCCATGCATCGGCCAAGGCCGATCACTACAAACCCGTTGATCCCATACAATCGCTCGATAGTGCGAAAAAAATTGAGATGCTCAATTTGATCGATCAACTCGCCCGGGCTAAAGACCCCCGGGTAATGGAAGTGACGGCCAGTATCGGTGGTGGTTATGAAGTCATTTTAGTGGTGCGCCCGGATGGTGGTTTGGTGCCTGATGTGCGACCCATGGTGCGTATGAATGTGTCGGTTATTGTTGAGCAAAGCGGTCGTCGAGAGACCGGTTCGAGCGGTGGTGGAGGTCGAACGGACTATCTTATGTTCACCCCGGATCAGGTTTCCGATTATGTCAACGAGGCGGTTCGCCAAGCCTGCATTAACCTCGAAGCTAAAGATGCTCCGGCGGGCACTATGGAAGTGGTGCTGGGGCCAGGGTGGCCGGGCGTATTGTTGCATGAAGCCGTAGGGCACGGACTGGAAGGAGATTTCAATCGTAAGGGCACATCAACCTTTGCTGGCCGAATGGGCGAGCAGGTAGCGTCGCCGCTTTGTACAGTCGTTGACAATGGCACGATAGAGGGCCGTCGCGGTTCACTTAATGTGGATGACGAGGGCAACCCCACGCAAAACAATGTACTTATAGAAAATGGTGTACTTAAAGGCTATATGCAAGACAGCTTGAATGCCCGGTTAATGAACGTGCCGGTAACGGGCAACGCCCGTCGTGAGTCCTTCGCCTGTTTACCGATGCCCAGAATGACGAATACTTATATGTTGTCCGGTGCAAGCGACCCTGAGGAAATTGTGGCGAGTATCAAGAATGGGATTTATGCGGTTAACTTTGGCGGTGGACAGGTGGACATCACCTCCGGCAAGTTCGTGTTTTCCGCAAACGAAGCTTATCGGGTCAAAAATGGCAAAGTAATACATCCCGTTCGTGGTGCGACTTTGATCGGCGATGGTCCCGAAGTGATGCAACAGGTGAGTATGGTGGGTAATGATTTAGCTTTGGATGCCGGCGTGGGTGTGTGCGGTAAAGATGGTCAGAGTGTGCCGGTTGGTGTCGGGCAGCCCACCATAAAGGTGGGAGCGATTACCGTTGGCGGGGTTAAGGCATGAGAGTTCAGGCATGAGGATTCAAACATGAGTGTTTCATCGGGCGATTTGGACCGCCATTTGCTGTTGGATGTAGCACAGGCGGCGCTGACCAAGGCGAAAAAGCTGGGTGCGAGTCAGTCAGAAGTTTCAATGTCGAGCAGCGTCGGTGCGTCAGTAGGTGTGCGCAAGGGTGAACTGGAAACGATCGAACACAACCGGGACAAGAGCGTTTCTCTATCGGTTTACTTTCAGCACAAAGACGGTGGACAGAAAACAGGCTCGGCCAGCACCAGCGATTTGAGTATTTCGGCGGTGGAAGAGGCTGTCGCTGCGGCTTGCGCAATCGCCTCACACACTGGGCACGATGATGCGCTTGGCTTGGCGGATGCTGAGCTGATGGCTGATGATGTCTCTGACATGGATTTGGATTACCCCTGGGATGGTTCGGTGGACGATATGCGAGAGGCTGCGCTCGAGTGTGAATCTGCCGCTACCGGTTTGGATAAGCGCATTGGAAATACAGAAGGTGCTAATTACAGTTCCCATCGAGGCCTTGAGGTTTACGCCAATAGTCACGGCTTTTGTGCGGATTACTACTCCACCCAGCATGGATACAGTGTTTCAGTTATTGCCATGGAAGGTGGTGAGATGCAGCGCGATTATTGGTACAGCTCTGAACGGAATCCTGACGAACTGGATTCGGTGGAATCGGTGGGTGTAACGGCTGCCGAGCGAGCTTTACAAAAACTGGGTTCGCGCCGTATACCCACCGGCGAGTATCCGGTTATTTTTGATGCTACCGTTTCCGGCAGTTTGATTAGCCATCTATTGTCAGGTATTAGCGGTGGCTTGTTGTATAAAAAAGCTTCTTTTTTAACGGATCAGCTGGGTGAGAAAATATTTCCCGAAACTATAGATATATTCGAACATCCTCGATTGTACAGTGCGATGAATAGCGCATGTTTCGATGGTGAAGGTGTTGCGACGCCCGACCAGCGAGGGGTGGTTGAAGGCGGGTATCTACGCGGCTATGTGTTGGGTTCCTATACCGCCAGAAAACTCGATATGCAGTCCACCGCTAACTCCGGTGGTGTTAGAAATGTGCGAGTGTCCCATGGTGATAAAACACGCGATGATTTATTGCGCGATATGGGTACCGGTTTGTTGGTAACCGATTTTATTGGTTCGGGTATCAATATGTTGACGGGCGATTACTCGCGCGGGGCTTCCGGTTTTTGGGTGGAAGGCGGGGAAATCCAGTTTCCTGTACACGAAGTTACAGTGGCGGGTAAGTTGCCTCAGATGTTTTCGGGATTTCAAGAGATTGCAGCAGATTCCCTGAATCGAGGC
>JABJKL010000233.1 GCA_018660405.1 Pseudomonadota bacterium
CTGGAAGCCGTGAGGATGTTAAAATCATCGTTAAACGTATTCTCGAAACCCTTGAGAGCCTTCGGTTCATCGTCAACAAATAAAATAAATGGAGCAGTTTCTTTCGC
This sequence comes from Pseudomonadota bacterium, assembly GCA_018660405.1. Classification (GTDB taxonomy): domain Bacteria; phylum Pseudomonadota; class Gammaproteobacteria; order Arenicellales; family Arenicellaceae; genus UBA10349. The sequence continues at coordinate 108 of JABJKL010000233.1, forward strand.
TGAAGAGGTGTTTGCATCATTATTTTCCGTTTTCCAGCCGTAATCAGCCTGCGACTCATTGGCTCCAAACAAAACAGCCTGATCAGTTTGTTTTGCTGGACTAACACCTACGCTAATATTTTCCATTTTTCATCTCTCTGTATATTTCGTCTCTCAGTAAGGCCGGAGAATGATTTAAACATTTAGTCGTAAAAAAAGACTAAATCTAGGGTTCAGTATTTTAAATTATACTACTCTAGATAGCACATTTCACATTCTTTCAAAAGTTTTAATTATCGAGTACTGACGAGACTGCTCGAATTCAAACAGGTGCTATTGACGGAGCACTAAAATGAAGGAGCACTAAAATAAACCACAATGACTTTGGCCATTTGTGGTAATATATTAAATATACAACTATTAGTCGTAATTTATACTATAATGATATGAGTAGTTTACGATCCGGTTATTCAAACGTACGTGAGTTTCCACCGCAGGTTTTGGGTCCCGCGAGGGCGAGGCATATTCCCAAAATAGAAAATTTCCGAAATAGAACAAGTCAAGCTGCCTGGGGTGATCATCTGGTTCGAGCGCTGAAATCTGGATACTTTGACCAGAGAGGTGGCGATTGTGTCGATGAGATGTTGGTTTGGCTTGGATCAGTTGATTCAGCTCAGGACAGCCTCTATAAGCAGTGTGTAAGGGCGGTCGGCGACCCAAAGGCGGTCAAGTTTGAAATACTTAGGCTGCTTGATGCATTGTTACTAGCAATTCCACTGGATTTGCGAAAGGTATTCGGTGCGAAAGTTATTGGCGAAAACGATCAACAAGCGATTTGGAGTCGCTACAAGCGCTTAACCAATGTGTTTCATCCGAATCTAGGCTTGGCGGACGTAGATTGGCTAAGCACTCGCATGGTTCTTATCAATAAAGCATTTTCTCATGCACAAAAACTGGATAAAGCTAAAACGCGACTTTATACGGACTACATTGTACGCACAGACATGGAGGCTGCTATGACTATAAAAAGTGAGAAAGTTTATAGCAGGGAAGAACAACAGAGGGATCTAGCCTGGATTGCGCGACAGGCGAAGCTACGCAAGCAGTTAGAAAAGTTGACAGTGGCCAAAGTGTTGAGCGTTGCGCTGTTCGGAGCAATTGTTGTGCTTGGCACCATGGTGTTGAACAATACCTGGTAGAGTTCCGAGGGGGGAGTGCCTTTGCTTTGGCGGAAACCGCATTAACACCATTTGCGGTCCCCAACTTTGGTCAGGTTAGTGATTTAGTAGATGATCTATCCGTAAACGTTGCCTGGAATCAAGCCTACCACCGGGCCAGTGCGGCTGATAAGCAGATTAAAGCATCTTTGCTCGATAGTGAGCGAATGTTATCCGAATCAGAAATCAATTTGGGGAATCATTCGATCAGTAAGGCAAACCCTGATGTGCCGCCTACACAACCATCGGTTGATCCGAAGCCGAAAGGGACTGTTGTGGCACCGAGAGGCCAATTTAGCGGTAACGAGGTCATTGAGAACGGCCCCTGGTGCTGGACTACTTAAACATGTGTCGAGAAGCGCTTTTTTATTGAATTCAAAATCTATCCTCGTATAATCCTGCGATGGAACATATCAAACTTGCCCTCACCTTCGACGACGTTTTGCTGGTGCCAGCAGCGTCTTCTGTTCTTCCTCGCGATGTCGACCTTTCAACCAAGCTGACTCGCGACATCTCTATTAATATCCCCCTGCTATCCGCCGGTATGGATACGGTAACTGAATCCAGTATGTCCATCTGTTTGGCGCAAGAAGGTGGTCTGGGCATCGTGCACCGGAATATGTCGCCGGAATTACAGGCTGCCGAAGTCACCCGGGTTAAAAAATACGAAAGTGGCATCGTTAATGATCCCATTACCTTGAGTTCCACTGCTCTGGTGGATGACGTGATGCAGATTCGTCGCAAGTATGGAATATCGGGTGTACCTGTGGTTGATGATGGGAAACTGGTGGGTATTGTTACTTCTCGTGATTTGCGCTTTGAAACCCGTATGGATACCCCCGTCAGTAGTGTGATGACGCAAAAGGAAAAGCTTGTGACGGCACCTGAGGGTTCGGATATTGAACTGTTTAAAAAGCTGCTACACGAACATCGAATCGAAAAAGTACTCATCGTTAAAAATGGCTTTGATTTGGCTGGCATGGTGACGGTCAAAGACCTGGAGAAGTCACGAAAATACCCCAATGCCTGTAAAGACTCCGAAAGCCGTTTGCGCGTTGGGGCAGCCGTTGGTGTAGGCTCTGATAATGATGAGCGGATTGAGCGACTGGCTGCCGCGGGTGCTGATGTTATTGTAGTGGATACTGCGCACGGTCATAGCATTGGCGTGCTGGACCGGGTCGAGTGGATTAAAAAGAATTTTCCGCAAGTTCAGGTGATTGGCGGCAATATAGCGACTGCCAGTGCCGCCAAGGATTTAGTCTCAGCGGGCGCGGATGCAGTAAAAGTCGGTATTGGGCCAGGCTCAATATGCACCACCCGGATGGTTGCGGGGGTTGGTGTACCACAAATCACCGCAATCTATGATGTTGCAGAAGCGCTGCAAAAAGCCGGTGTGCCGTTAATTGCAGATGGTGGTTTGCGGTTCTCTGGTGATATCGCCAAGGCACTAGCTACCGGTGCGCACGCCGTTATGGTCGGCGGTTTATTGGCCGGTACCGATGAGGCCCCTGGTGAAATTGAGCTGTACCAAGGGCGATCTTATAAAGCGTACCGTGGTATGGGGTCGTTGGGCGCGATGGCGCAAGGCTCCAAAGATCGATATTTTCAGGATGAAGTAGATTCTCCGGATAAGCTCGTTCCCGAAGGGATAGAGGGTCGTGTGCCGTATAAGGGGCCGACGGTTAACATTATTCATCAATTGATGGGCGGTTTGCGTTCAAGCATGGGTTATACCGGCAGTAAGGACCTAGCCCGATTGCGCAAGGCGGAGTTTGTACGAATTACCAGCGCAGGTATTAGCGAAAGTCACGTGCACGATGTTTCAATCACCAAGGAAGCGCCAAATTACCAGCGTAATTAAGAGCCTGCCCGGGAATAGAACACCTACTGCGGAAAAGCAGGATTTGGCCCGCTTTCCCATTTATTTTCGTTTAATAGAACCACTATTCGCCTCAAAAAAATGAAAAATCTGGCTCACCAGCGCGATGCATAGCGATCCACACAAAGATCGTATCCTGATATTGGATTTCGGTTCCCAATATAGCCAGTTAATTGCACGGCGTGTACGTGAGTTGGGTGTGTATTGCGAACTTTGGGCGTATGACCGCACAGTCGAGGAGATCGCCGGGTTTGCTCCATCGGGGATTATCCTGTCGGGCGGGCCAAGCTCGGTGACCAAGAACACCACGCCACGCGCGCCAGAGGGTCTGTTTGAGATGGGGCTTCCGGTGCTCGGAATTTGTTATGGAATGCAATGCATGGCCGGTATGCTCGGTGGTGAGGTCGAGACCTCCGATGAGCGTGAGTATGGTTATGCAAAAGTCGAGGTTATTAGTGATGGTGGAGGCCAGAGCATATTAGAAACGGGCGAAATGGATGTGTGGATGAGCCATGGTGACCGGGTTAATAGATTGCCTGATGGGTTTCAAGTGGTTGGTCGTTCGCAAAATGCTCCGTTAGCGGCGATTGCTGACCCCCAACGTCAGTTCTATGGCTTGCAGTTTCATCCGGAAGTTACTCACACCCAGGATGGCGATAAAGTGCTGGGGCGATTTGTGCACGATGTTTGTGGCTGCACAGCCGACTGGAATGCGGGCAATATTATCGAGGCCTCCATTGCCCAGGTGCGCGAGCAAGCGGGTGATGATAACGTCATTCTGGGATTATCTGGCGGCGTGGATTCTTCGGTCGTTGCCGCCATGCTGCATAAAGCGATCGGCAAGCAGTTAACCTGTATTTTTGTGGATAACGGATTATTACGCCTGCACGAAGGTGATCAGGTAATGGAAACCTTTGCCAGGCATATGGGCGTAAAAGTTATCCGTGTGGATGCTGAGGAAAGGTTTTTATCTGCTTTGGTCGGTGTCGAAGACCCTGAACGCAAGCGCAAAATTATTGGTGGTGTATTCATTGAAATTTTCGAGGAAGAGGCTCGCAAGATTGAGAATGTAAAATGGCTAGCACAAGGGACCATTTATCCAGATGTTATCGAGTCAGCCGCATCGCGAACTGGTAAGGCGGAAGTCATCAAGTCGCACCACAATGTCGGTGGCTTGCCTGATGATATGGAGCTTCAATTGCTGGAACCATTGCGTGAGTTATTCAAGGACGAGGTGCGTAAAATTGGTGTGGAACTTGGTTTGTCCGAAAAAATGGTCTATCGGCACCCATTTCCAGGGCCGGGCCTCGGTGTGCGCATATTGGGCGAAGTAAAGAAAGAATATGCCGATACGTTGCGCGAGGCAGATGCCATTTTTATGGAAGAGCTTTATGCAAATGATTGGTATCAGAAAACCTCCCAGGCCTTTGCGGTCTTTCTACCGGTTAAATCGGTGGGTGTGGTGGGTGACCAACGAGCCTATGAGTGGGTGATCTCTTTGCGCGCCGTCGAGACCATCGATTTTATGACCGCCACCTGGGCACATATTCCCTACGATGTGCTGAGCCATATTTCTAATCGGATTATCAATGAGGTTAGGGGGGTTTCGAGAGTGGTCTATGATATTTCGAGTAAACCACCGGCGACGATTGAGTGGGAGTAGGTCGATATCTATTGGCTTTGACTTCCTGCTGATTGTCCCGTAGAACTATTTCTGGATAAACAGCTCGTCACGTAAACAAACTCATCAATATCATTCTAATTTCACGGTTTTTCGCAAAGCAGCTCAATTCTAAGCTGAGATGCATCTATGACAGAATCGACTTTCTTTTGATAGATTAGTATTGGGCCAATGGAACTTCTAGCAGCTTTCTTTTTTGTCAGCATATTCTTCTCGTTCTTGTGTTCCATATTGGAAGCTGTGCTGCTAAGTATTACGCCTGCATACGTCGGGATTCAGGCGCAGGAAAATTCGTCAATCGCCAAGGATCTTAGACGCTTTAAGGAGGACATCGATCGACCATTGGCAGCTATTCTCACGTTAAACACCATCGCACACACGGTCGGTGCTATTGGCGTGGGTTCGCAGGCTGCGATAATTTTCGGTGCAAGCGATTTTCAGGTGATGGGCCTGTCGCTGATTAGTTGGGAAGCATTAATTGCAGGTGGGATGACAATAGCGATTCTTATCTTTTCTGAGGTGATACCAAAGACGCTCGGAGCAAATAACTGGGAAGCATTGACACCTTTTACGGTTCGCACAATTTTGAGCATGTTAATAATTCTCGCGCCATTGGTGTGGTTAAGCCAACTAATTACTCGAAATCTTAAAAAGGATAAAGACAAGCCGGTGCTCAGTCGCACTGATTTTGCTGTTATGGCAGAGATTGGCAAAGAAAGCGGTGTGCTGGAAGACAAGGAGCAAAAAATAATTCACAATCTTTTGGATTTTCGCCGCATCACCGCAAACGATGTTATGACTCCCAGGGTTGTGGTGACACTCGCGGATGAGTTAATGACTATCCGTGAATTTCATGAGCAGAATGAAGAGTTGCCATTTTCACGTATCCCGGTTTATCGGGACCACAGAGATAATATTACCGGCTATATATTGAAAGATGAGCTGCTGCTGCGGCTGGTTGAAAATAATGATGACAAACCCCTCGGTGCAATTAGGCGAGACATTACTATCGTGCACAATCTCTTACCTATTCCTGATTTGTTAGATACGTTGATTTCCAAAAAGGAACACATGGCACTTGTTGTGGACGAATTTGGCGGCATGGAGGGGATCGTAACCATGGAAGATATTATTGAAACGCTGCTTGGCCTGGAGATTGTGGATGAATCAGATGCTACTGAAGATATGCAGGTTCTCGCCCGTGAAAACTGGAAGAAGCGCGCGAGGAGAATGGGGATTATTACCGATGAAGAACTTGAGTTAGATGTTGACAATTGATGCTGTTGTAATCGATTGATAACGCGTAATGGGATCTGATCCATTAACCACCATGGTAGAAGACGAGCGCTGGATGAAGTTAGCGCTTAAGCTTGCGCAGCAGTCGTCCGACTCTGGCGAGGTGCCTGTGGGTGCCCTATTGATGGCGGACGATTCGGTGATCGGTGAAGGTGCCAACTTGTCGATTGCCAGGCACGATGCTACCGCTCACGCAGAGATTCAGGCTCTACGCGCTGCCGGTCAGCAACAGGCCAATTATCGTCTGCCCGGCACCACACTTTATGTCACGTTGGAACCCTGTGCGATGTGCGCTGGTGCGATAATACATGCCCGGGTTAAGCGCGTGGTTATTGGTGCGAGCGATCCTCGCACCGGTGCAGCCGGTAGTATTATGAATATTCTTCAGCACGAGGGATTAAATCATCAATGCGAAGTTACCATGGGGGTGTTGCAGGGTGAATGCTCAGCGATCATCAGCGATTTTTTTAAGGCCAAGCGTAAGTAACCAAGCCTTGGGGCAAATAGAAAAGTGATTCAAACCTCCAGTTGTTTCGACGGCGGCAATATTGAGGTGCTCGATAGCACAAACCCGGCTGATATTCAGTTGGAGATTCGACCCGATAAAGAATCCGATTTTTATCAATGGTTTTATTTTCGCGTCACTGGTGCTAAAGGTCAGCCGTGCAGGCTCAGGATTATGAATGCCGCGGGAGCTGCTTACCCGAAAGGTTGGGAAAATTACCAAGCAGTTTGTTCCAGCGATGGTCGTTTATGGGCCCGAATTGAAACCAGTTATGAAAATGGTGTGCTCGAAATAAATTGCACACCAAAGAGTGATGCTATTTATATTGCCTATTTTGCGCCTTACTCACAGGAGCGGCATGCGAGTTTAATTAGTCGCATAACGCAGAACAACAATGTTCAGCTCGAAGTTTTAGGTAAAACAATCGATGGTCGGGATATGGATTTGATTTGTATTGGTGAACCGGAAGTGAATAAGCTCAATGTTTGGGCGATCGCACGCCAACACCCTGGTGAGACCATGGCGCAGTGGTGGATGGAGGGATTTTTGCAGCAATTGACGGATGACTCCGATCCCGCCGCCCAGGGTTTGCTCGAGAAGGCAGTCATACATGTAGTGCCGAATATGAATCCAGACGGTAGTTTTCGAGGCCATTTGAGAACCAATGCAGTTGGCTCAAACCTTAACCGAGAATGGCTGGAACCAAGCATGGAACGCAGTCCGGAAGTGCTTTTGGTGCGCGAGAAAATGCATTTGATCGGTGTGGACTTCTGCCTTGACGTGCATGGCGACGAAGCGCTGCCGTACAATTTTATTGCGGGTACAGAAGGGGTGCCAAGTTGGAATGATGAGCGACAGGCGAAACTAGAGAAGTTCAAACAGTTACTTAAAGTGCACAGCCCGGATTTTCAAACGGAACATGGCTATCCGCCCAATTCAGCCGGCAAGGCAAACATGGCGCTTTGCAGTAACTATATCGCTGAACACTTTGGCTGCCCCGCGATGACTTTGGAAATGCCGTTCAAGGATAGTGCGATTACTCCCGATTACGAGTTCGGGTGGTCGCCCGGCAGGGCGAGTGAACTGGGTGGAAGTTGCCTCGCGGCTATTGCCGATTTTTGTGTTGAGACTTTATCTCGCGTGAATTGCAAACAATAATAAAGGGGCGCTTAAAGCGCCCCTTTATTTATACCTTGTTTAGATCGTCGCAGCTGTCGGCGCGCTAGACACCGGACTCAGCGAAGAAAGGAAAGAATGCAACCATGATTATTGTACAGATGGTAAGGGTCAGCAGCATTACCGGAAGGCCCTTTTTGAACCACAGCCCAGGTGTAATCGCCAGACTTGGGTCGCCTGCGTCCTTGGCCATTTTTTCAGAAATGGTTACGATGAATACATTGGCGGTAGAACCCAGATGGGTACCGTTACCGCCCATGCCTACACCTGCGGCAAGCGCCCACCACAACGGAGACACGTTGATTCCCTGTGCATCCATGCCCAAAATGATTGGGATCATGGCTGCAGTAAAAGGAATATTGTCAATTGCAGCAGAAAGGAAAGCCGCCATCCACATCAGCATGATGGTTGCAAATAGCAAATCTGACTGCACATAAGGAACGATGAATTGACCCAGGTACGCGAGAAAGTGGCTGTGTTCTACACCCCCTACCAGGATGAACAGGGACATAAAAAACATTAACAGAGTCAACTCTATTTCTGCAAAATGATCGTCCATGTCCACATCTTTACCGGCGAACACGAGCAGGGTAAGGCCGATGCCGGCAACAAACCAGGGTTCCCAGTGCAGGGCATTATGCATGATAAAGCCAACAACCATTACGCCAAGTATGACCAGGCTGGCATTCCATGTGCGGGGATCTTTTATGTCCTCACGGTCGGAAAAATCGGGAATTACCGGTGTAACCGCGAGCTCTTTCTTAAACAGGATTTTGAGAAAAAACAAGGTGGCGATCCATGCGACAAAAACAATACCGCCCATGTGGTAGAAAAATGTATTGAAATCAATACCTGCCGCTGAACCAATCATCAGATTGGGTGGGTCCCCAACGAGTGTGGCCACACCTCCGGTATCAGACAGCAATGCTGTCGCCAGCAAAAATGGAATGGCACTGACTTTAAGTGACTGACAGATGAGGATGATTAATGGCCCAAAAATTATTACCGTAGTGACGTTATCCAGCAACAAAGAAAGTACGGTCACCAAGGTACCCATTAGCGCCATTAACAGAAACAACCGCCCTTTGCTGAAATCGGCAATTCTATAGGCCAAGGCCTGAAAACCACCGGTGGGAATCATGATGGCAACAATAGACATCATCGCGCCCAGCAGGAATACTACATTCCAGTCGATGGCCTCTATGGCCAATTCGGGATTATAAAAGCCGTAATACTGGCCCGCGAGAACCATGAGACCGGCACCAGCGAGAGCAAATTTGCCTCGATGAAAACCGTGCACCCCTTCAGTAAAAATGCCGATAAAGGTAACGGCCAGAATAAGTCCTGACACCATCATCTCGGTGTTCCATACAAGGGTTTCCATAAATACGCTCCTTTAATATAAAAGGTTTAACAATAGTGAGTGGGGGACCAAAAAAAGTTTCTTGGAATGTTGCCTTTAAAGAATGCTACCTGGTCTGATTAAAGGAACAAGCCGATTTGAAGGCTCAAATCTTGCTTCAAGGGGAACTAATATTCTGAATCCGTTTTTAACGAACACGGAAAATATACGGTTTTGCAATCAGGGGCAAGTAAAACCGGTAGTTACCCACAAGTATCAAAAATTCGGGTCGAGCGTAGGGGCATTCGATGAGTGTTTGTATTGACAACAAAACCTGGTTTAACGCGCGTTTCAAAAACGAAAACAGTATCTTCGAGTCGTCACTCAATACAATTGATTGGCTGTTGCCTGTCAGGCGATGTTAAAGTTAAGCTTGATAGCAACTGTTGTTTGGCTTAATTGAGAACGGCCCCTATTGAAATCTAAAACCTTAGCCAGACTGATCGGCACTGTATTCGTACTAATTATTTGTGAAGTATTTGCGCTATTAGGGCTAAAAATAGTCCAACCGCATTGGCAACAGGATTGGCGTTTTCAGGCTATTAGTTATGAAGAACTTGTAAAAGAAAAAACATATATGGTCAACACCCTCCTGGCAGAGGATCAAAATCACCGTGGATATATCAGGCTGGATGCGGACCTGGGTTGGTCAGTAAATTCAAATGGGGTTGCCCTTAAGCCTTATGATGATCCTGACCCGGAACTATACAGAGCCAATGGCCAGGGCATTCGAAGCTCACATGAATATCAACGTGAGCCAGCCAATGACGTAGTCAGAGTCGCCGTATTCGGCGACTCTTTTACGCACGCAGACGATGTTCAAAACGATTTGGCCTGGACAACCATTTGGGAAAAAAGCCACTCGAATATTGAAGTGCTTAACTTTGGGGTGCCGGGATACGGTACAGATCAAGCCTATTTACGCTACCAAAAGCACGGAAAGGCATTTTCTCCCGATATAGCGGTTTTGGGTATCATGTCGGAAAACCTGAATCGTAATTTAAATCATTTCATCCCATTCTACCGCCATGATGCATGGCCGAACAGCAAACCCAGATTTGAGTTTGCCCCTGATGGAACGTTCACCCTGCGCGAGAATGTATTTCGTAGCGCTTCAGATTATCAGGTGTTGATAGACGATTTGCCCGCCACACTCACAAAACTTGGAGAACACGATTGGTGGTATAACGCAAAATATAAACCGGGTGTGATGGATAAATCTGCTTTGTACCGGTTGATGCACTATGGTTATATATTGTTTCGGTATCCCTGGATGCTAGACAGCCAGAATCTATACAACAAAGAATCTGAACACTATAAAATTTTACTTGAGATCATCCAGCGGTTTTCCGAAGAGGCCCTGGAGAGTGAATCGATCCCGGTAATCGTGCTCTTCCCATCGCTGGAAGTGCTTGCACAATACAGAGGGGATGGCAGTTTTGCATATAGCCCGCTGGTAGATGATCTAAAAAAACAATCAATTAGATACGTGGATGTACTCGAGGGTTTCACAAAATATGGGGGAAACCTCAATGTGCCGGAGCTTATCCCAGGACATTATAGCGTTACCGGAAATAAGATGGTCGCAAGATATATCAACGAAGAACTACAGGGTCTGATTGAAAGCAGTTTGACCAGGAAACAAAACCGTTAGTGTTGAAGCGGCGCTAGTGCAAGGCGCGCAGTCACTTTAGCCTATCAATACCTGAGCAATTTTAGTACCGAAGTACCCCAACACAAGCAGGCTAAAGCCAGCAAGCGTCCAACGCGCTGCCTGTCGACCACGCCATCCTCGTTGGTAGCGACCCCATAGTAATATTGCAAAAACCAGCCATGCCATTGAGGCGAGAACAATATGGTGGGTAAAGCTAAAGGGCCGGCCAAAAATAGACTGACTGAAAATTGCGCCACTCACCAGGGTTGCGGTCAGTAGCACGAAGCCAACAATGATCAGTCGAAACAGAATGGTCTCCATGGTTTGTAATGGCGGTAGCTTGTCCAGAATAGAAGCTTTATCTGCGTGAATTAATTTCGTCTCCTGTTTGGTCAGCAACAAAGCCTGAAAAGAAGCTAACGCAAACACGGCGTAAGCAAACACCGAAACCAGAATGTGGCTGGTAAACGCGGCGTTTGAATGGTATTCGACAGGTATCGAAGTGACCAACCCTGGAGCAATTATTAAGCCGATCAACAAACAGGCGCCACAAGTAGGCAGCAAGAACTTGCCAACTCTCCGAATGGGCAAAATGAGAGTCGATAGAAAATAGACTAGCGCAACAATGGCAGTAATCCAGTACAAGCCCGAAGAAACACCAAAATCCAATTCATTACTGGTATAGGCCTGACGAATGGCATAAGCGTTGAGCATCAATGCTGCGAGTAACGCGATGCGTGAGGCTGATAGTCCGTGGCTACTTGAGTCCGGATTTCGGGCCGCCAGTACTCCAGCCAGCAGGTATAAGGCCGCAGAAAACAGTATAATCAATGTTGTGCTCATGCTTTCGATTCTAACCTTTGGAGCAGTGCTATCAACCCATTAATTCACATTTTCAAGGTTCCCTGACCATGTTTGAACAGTTAAGTGATCGTTTAAGAGCCACCATGAAGCGGGTGCGCGGCCAGGCGCGTCTGACCGAGGACAATATTTCCGATGCGCTGCGAGAAGTGCGTATTGCTTTGCTCGAAGCCGACGTGGCATTGCCTGTTGCCAAAGAATTTATAAAACAGCTTAAGGTGCGAGCTATCGGTGAAGGTGTGGCTGCGAGTCTGTCGCCAGGTCAGCAGCTCGTTAAGTTGGTGAACGAAGAGCTGGTCATCATGATGGGTGAAGCCAATGATGCTTTGGATCTGGCTCAACGCCCACCTGCTGTGGTGATGATGGCTGGGCTGCAAGGCGCTGGTAAAACCACCACCGTTGCCAAACTCGCCAAACGGCTGATGGATAAGGAAGGTAAAAAGGTAATGGTCGTTAGTGCGGACGTTTATCGGCCGGCCGCTATTGAGCAACTCAAAACACTGGCCGAGTCAGTTGGATGCCAGTTCTACCCAAGTGACCCTTCCCAAAAGCCGGTCGACATTGCATCCGGTGCACTGCAAGCGGCACGCGATAACGTAGTCGACGTGCTATTGGTTGATACCGCCGGCCGGCTTCATGTTGATGAAGAACTCATGGATGAGATCCAGCAGCTGCATAAGGCCGTAGACCCAATCGAAACGTTATTCGTGGTTGATAGCATGACCGGTCAAGACGCGGTGAACAGCGCCAAAGCTTTCGGTGAGAAGCTACCGCTTACCGGCATTGTTCTGACAAAAACCGACGGTGATGCCCGTGGTGGTGCGGCGCTCTCAATTCGTCAGGTCACCGGCAAGCCAATCAAGTTTTTGGGTATAGGTGAAAAAATTGATGGTCTCGAAGCATTTCACCCCGATCGAGTTGCCTCGCGAATTTTGGGGATGGGCGACGTTCTGACGCTCATTGAGGAAGCAGAGGGCAAAATTGACCGGCAAAAAACTGAGCGTTTGGCAAAAAAACTCAGAACCGGCAAAGGTTTTAACCTTGATGACTATCAAGAGCAAATCCAGCAGATGAATAATATGGGTGGCTTGGGAGGCCTGATGGAGAAACTGCCTGGTATGGATCGTATCCCACAGCAGATGATGGGCGGCATGGGCACCGAGCTGAACAAAAACGTCGCGATTATTAATTCTATGACTCCTCAGGAGAAAGCTTTCCCCGCAATACTCAAGGGCTCACGTAAACGTCGTATTGCTATGGGTTCTGGTACCCAGGTTCAGGATGTAAACCGATTACTCAAGCAATTCACCCAAATGCAGAAGATGATGAAAAAAATGGGCAAGAAGGGAAATATGGCCAAAATGATGCGTGGAATGGGAGGCGGCAATATGCCGCCGGGGATGCCTGGAGCAGGGATGTAGTACTCCTTCACTAGCAATGACTGAGACTCGCGGATACCAGACCGATTTTTCTACGCATAACGATTACGTTTTCGATCTGCAAGACAGGCGTCGTAAAGCGGAGACCATTCGCTGCGTGTTGAACGAGGAGTTAGGTTCAATTATCGGTGCACGGGTTTTGAATGTCGGTGGAGGTGCTGGCGCTATCGATTATTGTTTGGCGCCCTGCGTGAAGCAGGTTATAAGCGTCGATATTGACCAACAATCGATGAAGTATGGAGCCGAAAATTTCTCGCAAGAGAATCTATCTTATTCTGTGGCCGATGGCATGAAATTGCCGTTTACAGATGATCAGTTTGATGTGGTGCTTTGTTCGCACGTCTACGAGCATGTGCCGGACGCAAATATTTTAATGAGTGAAATA
>JABJKL010000033.1 GCA_018660405.1 Pseudomonadota bacterium
ATAAGACGACCCGAGGTCGAGCCCTGCGAACCAAAAGTAAAATTTAGGCCCGCTATGCCCTCAGGGAACTCATCGCTGGCGGAAAGCTCCGTTCTGGTATTTGCAATAAAGTAGCTAACAAAGGACTGATCTTCTATTCCCTGTGCAATCGCTTCTGATCCAGGCACCAATAATCTTGCACGAACTCCAGACAGACCACCAAACCAGGCAAGCTGCACCTCGTTATTTTGGAATGCGGTAACTGCTGCTGCATAGGATTTGACCGGGATATAAGTTACTTCTACAGCCAAAGCCTCTTCCAAATACGACGCCACTTTACCGAACCGAGCGCGTAAATTGGTCTCGTCTTGATCAGGTATCGCGGTAAATACAAAATCGGCAGCACTTAGCTGGGTGCCAACACCCATTATTTGCACGACAAAAGCACACGTACACACGCGAAGCACTGCTAGTAAGTGTTTCAATAGTCTTCCTCATAAATATAATTTTAAATGGCGGAGGTGGATGGGAATCGAACCCACCACTCGCCTTACGACGAGTCACCGGTTTTGAAGACCGGGGAAGCCACCAGACTACATTCACCTCCAAAAATCATTATTTACTGATTCAATTATTTACTCGATAGATTTACCTCAACTGATTGGCCGCAGCTGCGGCTTTGGTCAACACACGAAAATCTCCGTCGCGAATGGTAATGCGATTTCGATCAAAATACTCCAAAATTGGTATCACGTATTTTCTGGAGCTATCTGTCAGCACCCGAAAATCTGAAACTGTAAATCGGCTGGGGGGCGGATACGTCTCTGATAATTGCCGTTTTATCCCTTCAAACGTATCCAGATGAAACACTAACAACTTCTTGCCGCTTTGATCTTTCAGCGGGATAAGTTTACCCGACTCCTTTAAGTACTGGTAAGCACGTTTTTTATCGGGGTCCTGGCCCGTCACTTCGTCCAACGATGGCGTTGTGGCGCCATTTTCGCGATATACCTGTTCGATAGAGTCAATCAACTCTCGATCGGATGAACTAATATTGTCGTTCTGATCAAACTTGAATAGCCGTATGGTTTTACCCGTTACCACGAGCTTTTCTGTATCGCCTAAATACTTTATTAGATATTCAACAATAGTCGCAGAACATGATTTCACGCATGACGCACGGAAGAGATCCAGATTCTGGCCGGGGTCAGAGGGGTTTTGTTGGTGAAATTTTTCAAGCGCACTGATTGCCGCCTCGCACAAACCCTCAAATGCCTGTGAATCAACCACAACGGTATCTTCTATAAGCACAGCTTTGGATTTATCCAGAACTGCTTTAACTTCGGGCATTGAAGCGTTCGACCGCTCAGCAAGGCCAAGCAGGGAGATGCCCTGTGTTCCTGCAGCATGAATATGAGCAATAACCTTTCCTCCCGTATCGGCTTGCTCAAGTTTTTGTAGATGCATTGCAAGCGCATTTTTCGACATCTGTAATAATCCTTCCGAAGTGTCGAGAATTTCACCGCCACCAAACGTCATAACAGGAGAACACGTTCGAGCGATAAAGTGCTCACCAGTACTGACAACCACAGGTGCTCTGCAACGAAACTGAACCAGCAAGCTTGCGCCTTGTTCAAGAAGACTTGCTTCTAAGCCTCCTTCTACTATCCTCATTTTTGCGAGCACTTCTTCGGTGCCGAATAACAGCCGTATCGCTTCATTTCGTTTCGGAAGGCGGGGCAAATCATCAAGGATGCGTAATCTGGCATGCAAGCAGCTTGTTTCTTGTATTGATCCTGGCTTTATCAAGACCTGTCCGCGACTCAATTGCTCGCGCTTAATTCCTCGCAAGTTGACGGCAACCCGTTGCCCTGGAAACGCCTCGGTGGTTTTATGGCCGTGCACCTGTATCTCACGAATATTTGCCTTAAGCCCCGCAGGCATAATTTCGACTTCGTCTTCACATTGAATAGCACCGTTCCTGAGTGTTCCGGTGCCCACCGTGCCAGAGCCATCGATAGTAAAAGCACGATCAATCGGCAAATAAAAATTATCAGCGCTGCTTCGATGCTGTTTTTTGGCGATCATGTTTGCCAGCGCCTGAATCAGCTCATCAATACCGTTCCCGTTTATGGTTGAAACGACGTAATTTGGACCATTTTCCAAAAAAGTTCCCTGAACTGTTTCTCTTATGTCGTCCAGCGATTTATCCAGCATGCTTTGATCTGCAAGATCAGATTTGGTGACCACAATAAGACCCTGTTTTATGCCCAGCAACCGTGCGATGGCCAGATGCTCAAGAGTTTGAGGTTTTATGCCCTCGTCTGCGGCCACAACCAGCAAAACAGCATCGATCCCGGTAGCCCCCGAAATCATGGTTCGAACAAAATCTTCGTGTCCCGGTACGTCGATAAAATCAACGATACCTCGCTCAGTTTCCAGATACGCGAAGCCCAGCACGATCGACATACCCCTGCGCTTCTCTTCTTCCAATCGATCCGTTTCCGCGCCCGTCAAGGCTTTTACCAACGCCGTCTTGCCATGATCAACATGGCCCAGAACTCCCACTGTCAGCTGTTCTTCCGTCACGCTACACTAAATTCTCAATAGCCGATTGTATGTGCTTGACCTGTTGCGGCATCACGGTTCGTAAATCAATCACAAAGGCATCTTCAGAAATGCGCCCGACGATCGCGGGCGTGTGCTTCCGCAATATTCTGGCGATTTTTTCTGCGCTGTGTTTTTCAGATTCAATCTTGATAACGTGGGTAGGTAATTCGTTCATAGGGGCTGATCCACCACCGATATAACTTGTACTCTCTTCAATCCATGCCTTGATGCGCTTCTGCTTATTTAAAATTTTTAGTAAGGCATTTGATCGTTTTTTTATCGAGGCCTTGTCTTCGCTAATCATTTTCAGTATGGGCACACGCTCAACTGCTAATTCAGGAACCCGATACAAACCCAGAGTGGCCTCCAACGCTGCCAGCGATAGCTTGTCAATTCGCATGGCTCGTAGCAGTGGATTTTTCTTAATTTGCGCGATCACTTTGGACTTACCAACAATGATTCCCGCCTGCGGACCCCCTAACAGCTTGTCGCCACTAAACATCACCGCATCGACGCCGTCTCGTACCATTTGCTGGACACTACATTCGTCTTTTACGCCGAAAGGCGTTAGATCCACTAGCGCACCGCTGCCTAGATCATTCACCATATAAAGATCCCGGCTGTGGGCCAGCTCGACAAGCTCTTTTAATTTTGGGCTTTCGGTAAACCCGACCACTTTGTAGTTACTGCAATGATTGCGGAGAATGACGCCGGTTTCCTCACTAATAGCCCGCTCGTAATCCGACAAATGCGTTTTATTGGTGGTCCCCACTTCCTTCATAATGGCACCAGTGGCCGCAATCACATCGGGCATACGAAACCCGCCACCAATCTCAATGAGCTCTCCTCGTGAAACTATGGTCTCTTTGTCTTTACTGAGGGTATTTAAACTGACCAAAACCGCGGCAGCGCAATTGTTCACGACAACCGCTGCCTGGGCGCCGGTGATCTTTTTCAAAATCTCTTCAATATGCATATATCGTGAGCCACGCTTGCCGGAATTCAGGTTGAATTCCAGGTTTGAGTAGCCCAGAGCCGCTTCCCTGATGGCATCGATAGTTTCTTCAGCGATGGGCGCACGGCCAAGATTGGTGTGCAGAATTATTCCGGTCGCATTGATGACAAGCTTCAGAGATCGTTCCCTGCCGCCAAGGATTTCGTTACGGATATCATCAATAAATTCATCGCTGGAAAAATCAGGGAGTGTGAAATGATCGTTTTTCCGGATTTGCTCGCGCACAGTATCAAGGCTAAGCCGCAACGCAGACACCACTTCATGCCGCGAATACTGTTCGCACAGAGCCACCACCGCACCGCCTTCGAGCAGTCGCTGTACATTCGGAATGGCTCTGAATTGCTGCTTACTCATACTTCCTTCTTTATTTGCCCACTCACTATTCTAACGGCGCCTGTAAAGACTCCGGAAACATTGTTATTGAGCTACCAGTATAGCGTTTCGGCAAGACGCATTTTGCACGAAGCCTTTTATTTCAACAAGTTAAAACATCCAGTTCAACACAATTATTTAAACAAGATTGACAAGACAGTGGATAAACCGTGGACCAAAAAAAAGGCCTGGAATTTCCAGGCCTTTTTTACTTCATATATTAATGAATTTCTACTGATGCGAACTCATTCAGGGTGCCGAACGCCTTCAGGAGCCCGTTGGCGGTCATGTTCACTGATACTCAAGCTAAAGGTCAGCGGCAAACTAGAGGGTTCGAAGCAGTATTCGTCGTCGCAAGTCTGATATTCCAGATTAGCGCTAATTTCAAGGGTCTCACCTTCAATATTGGGTGATAGTGTCATTATTCGGCTTACTCTGACCTTACCGTGATAAACCGGAACTGACTCATCAATCACTTCCAAATACATAATCTCCGGTTCCGGAAGCTTCAGTTCACCTTCCTGCAACATCGGATTATCATTAAGCACAAGATCTACCGCACGGTAATCTGAACCCTCAGCATATAGATGTACCTTGTCGTAAAGATCAAATTCGGCCACTAGTAAAAACTGATTTCCCGGCTGAGCCTCCTCTTCAGAAAGGAATGCCGTCATCTTGAATTGAGGCTGTATATCGGCCTCTACTCTTTGACCACCGGCCTCACCTGCGCCATAGGAGCTCATTAGCACGCTATCCACTGTCAGGCGTTGACGATGCGACATGTTAAAAAACTTCTCCTGTACCACACCATTTTCATCAACAATGTAGGTTCCAGGGAAGGCCATGCCGTCCACCCGACTACCGGGTTCAGGGTTTGGATTGCGCAGACCGAACGACTCAATAACTTCAGACTCCGGATCGGCGATCATATTAAAACGAAAAGGTCCTTTGCGTTCAGAAAAGGATTGTAGAATTTCAACGGTATCGTAGCTAATGGCTATTACACCAAGCCCCCGGGCTACCAGGTCATCATAGGATTGTTCCAGCTGGACCAGCTGGGTTTTACAAAATGGTCACCAGTCTGCCGAACGGTGAAAAACAATGTATGCACCGTTGGGGCCTTTCATCTCATCAAAACTTCTGGCATTACCATGCTGATCCATTCCCACAACATCGGGAATAGTCGCACCCACTTCCGGCCCGGTAGACCAGCCGTCTAGTGAAGGAGCATCATCAAACACGAATTCTTCTTCCTGTGCATGAGCAAAATTTAGTCCAAGTGACAGAATGATCCCAATCACTGATCCAAGTAACAATGGGCGGGTGTTAAATTTATTCATTATTGTTTCTAACAAAGTAGGGTTGCACGCAGACCTGAGTCTAATCGCTATGTGTGGTAATTAAAAGACCCTGCCAATATCGTATTGCTTGCGTGTGGGATCAACAAAGACACAGGACGACTTCCCTTCTGCCGCGCACGCTTTTATACTAGTCGGCCGTTTTTACAAGAGAAAAGGAACTAAACATGCGACATTTCCTCAAGATTACGCTGTTTTTGCTGTTTGTGAGCCCCGCTATTAGTCTCGCCCAGGATGGGAACCTTAGTAGCGTCGAACCATTTAAACTCGGTACCTTTGAAATTGAAGGTACTCCCAAGGTAGGTGTGGTCTTAAGAGACGAATTTATTGTTGATCTAAACGCCGCAAATCAGGACCTGGAATCCGACTCGGCATACTCTAGTGTAGCGATGCCAGCGGACATGATCGAATTGATCAGTCGCTATGAAGACGGATTGAAAAACCGACTCTATGAACTGGTTAATCATTTGGTGAGCGAAAACATGGTCACCGGCAGCAATGCTGCAGACTATGTCTACGCGCATGAAGATCTACACACTATGGCGCCACTGATGTACCCAAGCAAAATTCTTAATGCGGCCGTGAATTTTTTAAGCCATGTGAACGAACAGGGTACCGAAGAAGAACGTGCTGCGATTCAAAAACAAAGAATCGAAAACCGAGGCGTGCCTTACTTGTTTCTAAAACCCGGCCGTGGAGCGGTTATTGGTGCTAGTGACTCAATTGTGATTCCATACGGCCGAAACCGAACTGACTGGGAAGTAGAATTGGGCACCGTCATTGGTCGAACGGGCAAATATATATCAGCGGCTGATGCTCAAGACTATGTGTTCGGTTATACCGTTACCATGGATATTTCCGACCGTGGTGGGCGTCCCCCCGGTGGTGGTGATTTCACCTCAGATTGGTTCGTCGGTAAAGGGCATGACACCTTCGCACCGATGGGGCCGTGGATAGTTCCCAAAGAATTCTATGGCGACCCGATGGATAATCTACGCCAGACGCTGACAGTTGATGGCGAAGTAATGCAGGACGCGCAAGCCGGAGATATGATCCACTCCTTATGGGAACTGGTCGAATACGCGTCGTCAATCATGACCTTGTATCCTGGCGATTTGATTAATAACGGCACTTCCGGCGGCACCGGTGCCGGCACAGCGGTACGCGGAGAACAGCGCTTTTTGCAACCTGGCGAAATCGTCGAAGCCACTATCGATGGCATTGGTACTATGCGTATGACCGTAGTCGGTGAAGACGCGCCCGCGGAAGGTTCTGGCTCTCGTTTACCGGCTATTGATTCTTATCGATAGCTTTTCGGGAATTACCGAAAAGGTCTCGATTCTTCGGAATTGAGGCCTTTTTTATTCGAAGAGTTAGTCAGAGATATTATCTAAAATTGATCTGCTGGACGATGATACTCGGCGAAAAAGCAATAAAACAATCAAAATAGTTATATAGGCAATAAGCACAAACAAGGTATGAATCACAATATTGTCACCACCAATCAAGTTATAGGCAACGTGGTATTGTGAACCAATGCTCATTAGCTCGAACCCTTGAGACATCGAGGATTTCACCGATTCTTGAATAGAAAGCAGGTATTCCGGGGCTTTCACCACCAAAATGATCTGCAGTGACAAACCGATCAGGGAAGCTAGTACTACCCGACCACTGAGGAATAATAAATTAAGAGTAGAATTCATATGTTTCTTGTCCCATTAGCACTAAACAACGTGAATGAAATTCCCGGTTAATAATAAAGCATGCATTCTAAAAAGCAGAGGTGCAAGAAGCTATTGGTGAGAGGGCCAAAAACGTGCCCGAAGGTGAGTTTAACGGGATAAAAGCCAGGACACAGCGGGACTAGTGACCTGCGCCTCCATTAATATCAGGCCTTGCAGTAATAATCTGGTACTGATCCGGCGTTAATTCGGGCAGTTTTTGCAAAAATGCCACCATCGCCCAAATTCGATCATCATCGTACGTTGGGCCTCAGGCGGGCATACCACTTGCTTTAATACCGTGTTTGATAATCCAAAAGTTTCGCCGCACCGCCTGATCAAGATCAACACCATCTACCTGATCAAGCCCATCGGACATTAAAGCCAGATTGGGTGGGGCTGGGTAGAGCCCGATACTCATATCATTCTGGAGTAATTCAGGCTTCAAGTGGCAAACTAAACACATATCGTTGTAATCCGCGCCACCCGCTAGCAGCATTGCCGGGCTGGATAAATCGGGAACCTGGATCTCATCAGCTGATCGTGCAATCGAGCGCTCCCGCATCGTATCCAAAAGCCAATAGGTCAGTTGGTTATGGGGCACATCGGCGCCCATCGGGTAGATGCCGGAGTATATGAACCCAAAACCCAATACAACAAACAGAAGCCCGAGCTGCAATAAGCGTTTAATCATCGTTAGCAGTGTCTGCCATTACGCTGCTGTCTTCCTCCGTTGATGCTGGCATGCCAAGCGGGGTTCGCTTGCCTCGATGTGAAAAGCTTCCTCTCCGACCTCAGCGGCCGGGTGTGCGCACTTCATCATCATGGCTTGCATGACTGGGTCATCCTTGTCCATATTGGCGTGATCCATACCGCCCATCATTTCGCATTTTGCCGCTTCTCCATCTTGCACGTGCAACGAAATATCGTGCGCGTTAGCTGCGTTCAACGAAACTAACCCGGCTGCGATTAGCAGGCTTATCACTGGTGTTGTTTTCATAAACTATCTCCTTTATGGGAATGTGTTTGGAAAAAAGGGAAAAGATGATGGAGGGATTAATAACTAGGCAATCAGAAATACGAGATAAAAGCCGACGTATAGTACCGCAAGAAAGCACGCAAATCGGTTGATTAATATTTAATCCCTCCGTCGCCTTTTCTGTAGTTTTTGGCAGATTTAAGTATGGGCGTCCTGTATCTATCTACTATTGTTTCCTTTCTATTTCTAGTCATGTTATTAGTCAATAATAACTATCAACCTATCATAAGTAATTAATTTATAATATATATCTTCTATAACTAATGTTATTATTCTAGTCACTTTATAAGTCATATATTCGATATTCTTTCTAATGGCGTTAACAATTGCAGAGTATCTGGAACGTGGGCCAGCCACTTCCAGACAAATTCAACTTGATTTAAACATGAATCAAGCTGCCGTATCGCGGCAATTGCGTCGGATGAAAGACCGTATTGTCAAAATCCCAAATGGGCGGTCACCGTTATACGCGCTTGCGCGCAACGCCTTTGGAAGCGATGACAAATTACCGCTATTTATGGTCGACGCATATGGAAACAACGCCGTGGCAGCGACTCTCCGGCCGTTATCTAATGGCGGATTTTTTGTGGAGCCATCTATTGGTATGCCATCAATTTTGCTTGGTGAGAGCAAAACCGGATTCTATGAGGATTTACCGTTTTTTTTGCACGATTTAAGACCACAAGGATTTCTTGGTAGGCAAATTGCAGAAGAATTGTCGCGACAATCCGAAGATTTCCCTCCTGACCCAAGGCGCTGGAACACAAGCCATATTGGCCGCTATTTAATCTCTAACGGAGACGATTTACCGGGCAACTTCAAATTTGGGCATCAGGCATATTTAAGGGTAAGGCGCAACCTCGAGCTTGTTACTGAAGCAGACTATCCAACTTTGGCAGAGAACGTTTTGAGTGGTCAGATTCCAGGCTCTTCTGCTGGCGGTGAACAACAAAAGTATACCGCTTACTGCAAAGACAAATCCGCGCATGTAATCGTAAAGTTTTCACCCAAGGGAGACAATATTGTTGCACAAAGATGGCGTGATATTTTGGTCACCGAATTTCATGCAACCAAAGCCCTTCGTTCAGGGGGGTTACCTGCCGCAGAAACGCAGCTTATAGAGATGGACGGCAGGCTTTTTCTGGAATCCTTGAGATTTGATAGAAATGGTGAATATGGAAGGTTATCGATGATCTCTTTATCGTCTGTCGACGCCGAGTTTACCGGCTTGGGTAGTAGCTGGCCGCAAGTTATGCGTGCGCTATCAGAGCAAGAGCTGGTTAGCTGGCATCACACCGATGATGCGGCAACGTTATGGGTTTTCGGACGACTTATCAATAATTCGGATATGCACTTGGGAAACTTGAGCCTGGCTATTGAGGGAGGCGTGTTCAGGCTCTTACCCGCGTACGATATGTGTTCAATGGGGTTTGCGCCGACCCAAGGCGGTGATGTTCCACCATATCAATTCACCCCTCCTACACCTTTTTATGATACCTCGGACACGCCCGAAGTCCGCATGGCCAACGAATTGGCTGGCAAGATAGCGCGCAATTTTTGGAATAACGTAGCTAGCGATCAAAGGACTTCGGACGATTTTAGAAAATTTCTTTCTGATGCCAATCCGATGGACTTAATGGATCAATAACATTTAATCATCTGGTAGATTTCAGGGGAGTCTGACCCTCGGCCCTGTTTCGTATGACCGTAGTAGGTGAAGGCGCGCCCGCGGAAGGTTCTGGCTCTCGTTTACCGGCTATTGATTCTTATCGATAGCTTTTCGGGAACTAGCGAAAAGGTCTCGATTCTTCGGAATTGAGGCCTTTTTTATTTTTACGATAGTAAATAATGATTACGCCTTGCAAAAATACACAGCAAATGCAGATGCCGATCGATGCTTGGGGCTGATTTATGTCCCGCCACGGCATCATGCATATTCGCTAGTCTAAAGCCTGTATTCACCACAGGGTCAAACAAAACTATCCAGTATCACCTAACTGCTTGCTCGTTCACTCTTCACTTCCGTGCATATTGTTTTACCGTCCCTGCGAGCTTTTAAGGGTAATTAAAAGAACGCGTCAAACTGTAGCGTAAGGCGATTATCGTCCGAAACGCTATTGCCGACTGAGCCAGCGCCGTTTCGCTTCCAATATTCCAGCCTGAGTTTAAGGTTCTCTCGAACAAAGTAATTCAAACCAAACGTCCAGGCATTTACCCGGTCGCCACCATCATTAATTTCGTAAGAATCATAGCGTAAGACCGGAGTAATAATGGGCCGCCCCTCTTTCAAGAAATTATAAAA
>JABJKL010000167.1 GCA_018660405.1 Pseudomonadota bacterium
AGTGCCAGAATCGATAGATATTCGCGAATTCGATACCGGTAATTTGTTGTATCAGTCGACCCTGGGCGCGCGATACCAGCAGCGTTATGGCGCCCCGTACTATCATATTTATCGGCCCGATTTGCATGCCATATTGCTTGGTGAGTTGCTCAAACGTGCTCCCGGCGCAGTCGAGTTTGATTCCGCAGTGGCGGGTTTTTTGGAAGCCGCAGACAGCGTTAGCGTGAATCTCAAAAGCGGGCGTGTAGAACAGGGCGATTGCCTGATCGGTGCCGATGGCATTCGATCGAACATCAGGACCCAATTGCTCGGCGATACGCAAGTTAATTGGACCGGCAATGTTGCGTGGCGTGGCGTGCTCGATGCTAGCTGTCTTGGCAGCGACTTTATGGATACGGTGGTTAGCAATTTTGTGGGGCACAAAAAGCACATGGTTATTTACTACCTGCGTGCACAGAAGCTGATAAATTTTGTCGGCGTGGTCAAGAACCCAAACTGGACGAATGACTCCTGGGTCGAAAAGGCTCCATGGCAAGAACTCAAGGCAGATTATCAAGGTTGGCATAAACTGGTTCAGCAAGTGATAGACCGTGTGCCGAAAGAGCAATGCTACCGCTGGGCGCTTTGTGATCATCAGCCACTTGGCCAGTGGAGTTCAAACCGCGTTACTTTGTTAGGCGATGCGGCGCACGCCACACTGCCGTTTTTGGCTTCCGGCGCGGTGATGGCGATTGAGGATGCCAAAATTTTGCAGCGCGCTCTTGATGAGAATGAAACGGTTGAGCGAGGTCTGGACAGCTACCAACGCAATCGATTGAAACGTACTGCGAAAATTCAAAATCGTTCTCGTCAGGCAGGATTGCTTTATCATTTACCCAGTCGATTTATGCGCCGGACAGTGTTTAAAGCGTTAAACTTTCGCTCGGGTTCAAATGAGCATTTCCTGCCTGAATATGACGCCTGCACAATTCCCCTGGTTTAGATCGAAGATATGTCTGTCCAGCTGGTTAAATTTTTACAAACCGAGCAAATTTCGGAAAACAGCTTTCGAGGCGAAAGTCGAGATTTGAATACCCCGCAGGTGTACGGTGGCCAGGTGTTGGGGCAGGCAATTCACGCCGCGCACATGACCGTGCAGCAACGGGTTATTCATTCCACTCACGCTTATTTTTTGCGCCGCGGCGATTTTAACGAACCCATAGATTACCAGGTGGAGCGCAGTCGCGATGGCGGCAGTTTCTCTGCCCGCAGAGTGGTCGCCATGCAAAAGGGACGGCCAATATTTACTCTGGCTGCGTCATTTCAAAAACCCGAAGAAGGCCTCGATTACGCCGAGCCGTTTGATATGCCGCCGGGGCCTGAAGAAATAGAAGTTCC
Source organism: Pseudomonadota bacterium (assembly GCA_018660405.1). Taxonomy (GTDB): domain Bacteria; phylum Pseudomonadota; class Gammaproteobacteria; order Arenicellales; family Arenicellaceae; genus UBA10349. The sequence goes on from JABJKL010000167.1 coordinate 1,378, forward strand.
GCAGGCTACTCTGGATGGTATTCGGCGAAGATCGAATATTCTGTTTGACGAGGCCTTCACTATACGTCCTGTCGAATTGCCGTCTGATCCGAAAGCGCCAGCAGTCCAGTTTTGGATAAAAACCGCTGAAAAATTGGCAGACAATGATGCCCTGCATTGCGCAGCCTTGGCCTACATTTCAGATTTTGGTCTGCTTACGTCTGTTGGCATTCCCCACGGATACCGGCTGCGCGAGCAGGCTCAAAAGCCTAAAACCCGACTTATGATGGCCTCTCTTGACCACGCTATTTGGTTTCATCGTCCCTTTCGTATGGACCAATGGCACTTGTTCTTTGCTTCGCCAATATCGACCTCGGGTTCGCGGGGTCTGGCGCGGGGTCGAGTGTTCAATAGAGCAGGGCAATTGATCGTGACCACCGCGCAGGAGGGTTTGATGCGGGAGCTTAGCCGATAGTTCTATATTGGGTTAGTCCGCCTGAGAATTATCCGGTAAACATATCTGAATACGGATTTTCGAATTCCAGATCGACCGTATTATCAAAACCGTTGATCTTTACTTCCTCCGAGCTAACCGTAATATCGCTGTCGTCCAGCGGCGGTTCACCAAAGCGATAGATAGCTGGCATCGGCCCGTTCATGCACTGCTGATCGTAGGCTTGCGCTATTTCCTGTATGGCATTATTGCGATCCAGGTAGGCCGCATAATCTTTCTCTCCATAACGGTGTTTCATCATCTGGGCTACCAGCCTTGGAGACAGCACCGTGCCAGTGGCGTTGTTGCCGCCGAAACCCTTTGAATTTAGAAAGCCTATTTCTGCACGCCCATGAAGACCTAAATCGGTGGTGGAAATATTCAGACGGTCTGCATAAACGTCGTCTGCGACCTTATCAATGGTTGGTATTCCCGGAAGAATTTCGTTAGAAAGAACGCCAAGCGTGTTAATCAATTGGTCCCCACTGGCTGTGCCTATCGAATGCCCGAGGTAGGCTTTAACCGCAGTGATCGGCCAGTTGTCGATGCCAAAGGCCTGCGCTACCTTGTCTAGAATCAGGGATTCGGTCACGCGGTTCTGTGGAGTGCTCGAACCATGGGCTTGCATAAAACTGTGTTCGCGAATCATCGCATCGCCCACAATGCTGCGCGCTGCACCGACCGCCTTGGCGATGGTAATGTAGTTGCCGGGCCCGGGTGACGAGATGGATTTTTTGATGCCGTCTGCGCTAGCGAACACATCACTCACTGCGCCGTGTATGGATGCGCCGAGTTCCATTGCGAGTGCATCGTCAAATAACACTACGTATTGACCAGATTCGCCCAATACAAAGCCCGCGTTGTTACCAAACGGACGGCTGGCGCGGCGGTAATCGGGGTTGTCTACACCATCCAGTTTGCGCAGATTTTCGTCGGTCACGAGCGCGCTCATAGCGGCATAGCCCTCGATGATTTCCGGGGTAATCGGAGCCTCGGCACCACCCACCACCGCCACTCGCCTGCGACCGGATTTTATTTCGTCGACCGCCAGTCGCAAGTTATACAGAAAGCTTGCGCATGCGCCTACTGCCGCACCCGTGGAGCCAACGCTGCCAAGTACATAGGCATTTACAAAATCTGCGGGCATTTGGTTAAGACCAAGCGCAAGTTGTTTTGAGCTAGGGCGCTCGCCGCGTAAGCGAGCCTGCGTCATACCACCCGATCCACACTTATCCAGCTGACCCATTGCGCTGCTTGCATAAACACAGACTTCGTCGGGTCTTACGTGCTGCTTTATGGTTTCCCAATCAATACCGACAGACTGCACCGCATCCGATGCTGCAATAATCGATAGCTGCAGACCCCGCGGATGAAATCTTGATTGATAGAGCGCCGCAGGGTCGAAGCCACTGGGGAGTTGCCCGGCAGACTGCACCGTGAGCTTTCGAAGGGTTTTAAGTTTCAGTTCGGCATCGTCTGATATTTTCAGCCGAACCAGGCCGCCATCCAGTGCTTCGGCGCTGCAGCCCTCAGGCATCGGATTGGGCAGGTTTTTCGCTGCGATGATTATATCGTTGGTGTGCCTATTGGCATCGGCATTGGCACCATTGTCTGGCGATAACTCCACCGCCATGTGGGTAGGTATATTGTCAGGGTCAAACAGGTTGTTTTCCAGTTGTCGAATCAGGCTGCCGTCCAGGCATTGCTGTCCCACTTCGGCCTCAACATTTTTTGCGGTTAAGGGTTTGCCATTTTGGCCTTCGCGCAAATTCATCAGGCTGGCCAGGCTCATGAACATATCAGAGCGTTCCGAGCCCTGTATAGAGTCGAGAATAGTGCGTCGGTAGGCGTGATGGAATGATGATCGGCCGGCTGGGCTAACACCCCCAAAACCAACAATTACAGGTAAACGCATAGTGTGTTGTTACCAGTCGTAGTCCTTTCAATCAAAGTATATTCTTAGCGGCCGCCCATAAAAAAGGTATATTAGACAAATAATTAGTCATTACAGCCATATTTGGCAATTACACGATGAAATTGATCTTCGTTATTTCCGACCAGATGCTTGCGGCAAGCTTGTTCCTGCCACTGGAAATGTGGCGCGCGGCGGAGTACGCGCGTATTGCTGCGCGCCAGCAGGGTACCGCATTGAAGATTGAGCGAGTCTCGGCGGATAATCAGGTCGGGAATTCGTTGGGCGATATCGCTATGGAACCGACCGCTTCGTTGAGCGAGGTCGATGCTGCGGATATTATTTATCTACCGGCACTGTGGCGCAATCCACGCCCTGTATTGGCAAAGTCGAAAGAGATTTCTAACTGGCTCAAACGGCATTTTCAAAATGGTAGTACATTGGCTGCGGTCGGCACCGGATGTTGCTTTCTGGCAGAGGCGGGCCTGTTGGATGGAAAGTCGGCCACTACCCATTGGCATTACCTCGATGAATTTCAGCGCGATTACCCGCGCGTGGAGCTGAAACGCGATTATTTTATAACCGAGTCCGGTTCTATTTTTTGTGCAGCGAGTGTCAATGCCCTGGCGGATGTGACGGTTTATCTAATTGAACGGTTCTATGGTAGAGAAATTGCCAGTTTGGTTGAGCGGAACTTTTCCCACGAAATCCGCAGGCCGTACGAGAAATATCGTTATTTCGACGGCGACGATTTACAGCATGTGGACGAGACTGTCATCGAGGTTCAATTGTGGATGAAGCGACACATGAGTGAGCTGGTCGAGGTGCCCAGGCTGGCGTCGTTTTTTAGCCTAAGTGCGCGAACGTTGACGCGTCGATTTAAAGCAGCAATTGGATTATCACCACTGGCGTATTTGCAGAAACTTCGAATCGAAACGGCCAAGGAGCTACTCGAGTCAACCAATCTGAAAGTTTCGGAAATCGCCTATCGTGTGGGTTATCACGATCAAGGGCATTTCAGTAAGTTGTTCCGGCGTGAGATGGCAGTATTGCCGACGCAATACCGAAAAACAGTGCGAGCGAAGATTTTTTCTATCGCGTAGAGGTTTCTTAAAATCATCGCAACGGTTGGACGATATCTATATGCTAGTTTAGGGCAACACACTAGCAAGCTGTCAGCACATTCTAATTGGGGATGCTTTATGACATCGGATAAACGCGTGATAGCAACCTGGGTATTGATTGCCTGGGTTTCGTTTGTGTTTTTACAATCCTTGTTCTTCAAGTTTCAGGGGCACGAGGAAACCCGGATTATTTTTGGCACCATTAGCGATTGGATGTCAGGTATTGGCTTATTGGCCTGGGCAGCACCGTTATTTAACTCGATTGGTGGCTATGTGATTGGTACTGCGGAGCTGATTGCGGTTATTTTATTATGGATGTCCAGAACTCGAGCCTTAGGGGCGATATTGGGTCTGGCGGTCATTTCGGGTGCGATATTTTTTCATCTGTTTACCCCGCTTGGGGTTAATCGGGTAATCAACGAAGCCGGTGATACGGATGGTGGGGTATTGTTCTATATGGCCTGTTCCGTCTGGATTTGTTGCGCGCTACTGTTGTATTTAAGAAAGCGCTAGGCAGCATTCCAGCGAACGTTATTGGCAGCACCAAAGCACAAGGTTTGGATTACCGTAATTGCCGTTCTAGGTTACGGCGGCTGGGCGTTCTACAGCAGTGTTTATGATGGCAGCATGCAGCAGAATTTTGCGGTGGCCATGCGCGCTGGTTTTATTCAGGGAGCGTATTCCGGCTTGCTCACGTTGATCAATATAACGGCACTTGAGTTCATGTTTTTAAAGCTTAATTCGATGATGCCGTGCCTGGCGAATATGGTATTAACAGTGGTGTGTGCCACTATTGTGCAATATGGCGTAATCGTGCCCATTCACATAATTAATGGCACGCCCAATATCGTACTAACCCTCGCGCCGGGGTTCTTTATTGGCACCACCTTTAGCGCAGCCTATTTGTTTTCAGTTAGGAAAAAACACTATCCAGGCGTATGAGTTGAGCATGTTATTTTTGGGTTTATGTAACGGGTTAGCCGGATAAGAAAATGAAAAAGGCGATAGTTTTAGGTGCTGGTGGTGCCACCGGTTGAAGCAGAAATATCTGGATTTTCGCTTGCTGTATTCACCCTGTGAGTGAATTTTGATGACTGCATTTTGTCCCAGGCAGTCATTCGCAATACCTTTTGGATAGGAAGGATGTTTCACGCAACAGTGTCGATTCTTTGGTATGTTTCCGTTAGATGATATGTACTCTATAATTCCAATACTTTACCTAAGATGATGAAACGAATGAGATCATATTCTGCAACGCTATTACTGTTTGTTCTCCCCATTATCGCGCTCGGCGAGGCGGCTTTCAGAGTACTAATCAGAGTACCAATGCGGCGTCTTTTGAGTGCTAAAGGAAGACTGGCGCGACGCGTTGTTCTCTTATCGACTCTGTTCGTGTTGCCGATAGCGAGCTTTGCACACCACAACCCAAACGTTCACTATGACCGAAATGAGGAAGTGGAGATCGTCGGTATTCTCACCGAGGTGAACTGGCGTAGTCCCCATGTGCAACTTACGGTGACGGTGACCGAGGAAGATGGCACCACGGTCGAGTGGCATCTCGACGAAGACTCACACATCGCGCTGTCTCGTCGCGGAGTCGGGCCGGACCAGTACCCGCTGGGCGAGACGATTCGCGTTGCAGGCTTTCGAGGCCGGCGTAATCAGAACGCGATGTTTGTGACCAACACGCTGCTGGCTGACGGCCGAGAGCTTATTGCCGGACAGTCTTCAGGGCCGCGCTGGAACGGCGGACTTGTGATATCCGAGGAATCTTATCAGGAGAACCTTCTGGCCGACTCTTCGGAAGACTCGACCGATCTGTTTCGCGTCTGGAGCCACGACCTGACGGGCGACCTGGAGGGTGGTGTTGTTCGTGGGCTGTGGAACGATACCTATCCGCTAACCAACTATGCTCGTACGACCCAGGAGAACTGGGACGAAATTGCGGACAATCCGTTTATCCACTGCCAAAATTCTTTGCCAGCGATCATGGACAGTCCAAACCCGATGGAGTTCGTTCGTGACGGCGAGTATATCTTACTGCGACATGAAGAGCTCGGCGTTTCTCGTCGGTTTCACTTGATGGGCGAGCCAGCCGAGCGAGTGTCAAGTCCTTATGGTGTCGCTATCGGTCATTGGGAAGACGATACGCTTGTCGTGGTGACAACTGCAGTCGACTTTCCCTGGTTCGATCAGGCAGGCATTCCGCAGTCGGAGGACCTGGAACTTGTAGAGCGCTTCACGGTCAGTGAGGACAATCGCTACTTGCACTATTCGGTAACGGCGACCGACCCTAAAATTTTTACAGAGCCCGTAGTACTGGAAAAGAGCTGGCTCTCGGTGCCGGGCGAAGAGGTTCGGTCCTACGAGTGCCAGTGGGACGCGGAATCCCTGGAATAAGCCGCCGTACACCGACGCGTTTTTGTTTCAGATTAGGTGCACTTCTTTGGGTGATCTTTGAATTTGCATATGGCAGCTAATTGCTGCGATCTCAATGGGTCGACGCAACACATTGGCTAAATCGTTCTGCCGGTGTTTGAAAGTTTAACGTTTTTCTCGGTCGCTCGTTTAATTGTCTGGCTACGGCATTTAGTTTTGCTTGCGAATGCACGGATAAGTCAGTTCCCTTCGGGAAG
>JABJKL010000112.1 GCA_018660405.1 Pseudomonadota bacterium
ATTGATTAGAATGCCCTTCCAATGTTTACAGACCTTGAAAATCACGTTTCGATCAGTGAAACATATGCTTTATAATACATAAGACGATTCCACCATCCTGAACAATTCAACTGCGAGGGGAGAAAATCATGCTTAGGCAAACGCTAGCGAACTTGATGGCAGCGGTTTCGGTCTCGATGTTGGTTCTTCCCACGACCGTTTTCGCGCAGGGGTTCGGCACGGGCGAAGGACTACCGAGACACGAGATTACTAACGTGACGGGCGACCTTTATCGTTTCAGGGATAGTCGAACCTTCGGAATGTTTCTCGTAACGGCGGACGGGATCATCGTCGTCGATCCGACGAGTTCGGCGGCTGCCGCGTGGCTCAAAACGCAATTGGATGAACGTTTTGGGCTCCCCGTGAAGTACGTGATCTACAGTCACCTCCACAACGATCATGCCAGCGGTGCTGGGGTCTTTGCAGAGACGGCCACAATCATTGGTCACGAGAATATCCGCAAGAACCTGCAGCGTCCCGCGGCCGATGCGCCTCTGCTGTCGCGCGAGCAGCTCTGGGACATAAACCACGATGGCGTCATTCAGCGGGCGGAGGCCGAGGGCACGGTTAATGCCGGCGGTTTCACTGAGCTGGACACAAACAAAGACGATTCCTTGGGCCGCGCAGAGATCTGGGCGCGGCGATTCGGCGGCGAGCAAGTGCCCCCTGATATCTATTACACGAGTCAGGCGTCCATCACGCTGGGTGGTAAGACAGTCGAGCTCCACTATATGGGACGCAACCACTCCGACGACATGACCGTCGTGCGGTTTCCCGAGGAGCGCGCGATCTATACGACGGATTTTTTGACGCCGAAACGTCCGCCGCGGACCACCCTGTATGGAGCCTACTTCCCCGACTTTGTAGAGTCACTGCGTCGAGTCGAGCAACTCGACTTCGATATCATTTCCCCGGGGCATGAGTTACCGGGGACGAAAGCAGACGTGAGCGAGCAACGACGCTATATGGAAGAACTGGTGGCCGCGGTCTCCGCGGGCATCGCCGAGGGCAAGACCAAAGAGGAGCTCGTCGAAACCATCCTCATGGAAGACTACGATCATCTGCTCGAGTACGCCGAGTCCCGCCCGGGCAATGTGATCGGCATCTACGAGACCCTAATATCGAGTCGGTAAGCCGGTCTCGACGAGCGAGCGCACTGCAACTGAAAGCAGGCCCGCGGCCTACGCTGTTAGGACCGCTCGAGCTGCGGATAGGCGGCTATTCATCATCAAATAAAGGAGGGATTGGGTTTGAAAACATTTAAATTTTAAAGTAAGTAATTTAACAAATGCTGACAGGGCTAAGACTAAGGGCGTGATTAAAGAATTCAAAGATTTTGCTGTAAAGGGAAATATTGTTGTTGAGAGCTAACGGAGGTCAGATTAAAGCAACCAGATATTTACGGAACGAAAAACTCGAATGTCTGCGATGGGCTTAGCGGTCAATCGATCAGTGAAACATATGCTTTACACTACCTAAAATTTCAAGCATGAAGCTAAAAAGCGGGAAATAGGGATGCTAACTACGAAATTCAGATACAGTTTTTTGATTGCAATGCTCTTCAGCTGCTCACCTGTACTCGCCCACCACTCTGTCGGTGGGATGTTTGACCAAGACGCTTTTGTTACTTTTGAGGTAGAGGTAGTCGAGTATCAATTTATTAATCCGCACCCCTATATGACGGCAACACGAACTGATGGATCAGATGAACTATTAACTCTGGATATGGACAATCGACGAGAATTTTCTGCCCTTAATATTGATCAAAGCACCTTTGTGCCCGGCGATAAACTGCTGGTAACCCTAAACCCAAACCATGTGCCTTCCACTACTTTCTATGTAAATGCCATAGAGCATCCGCGGCTGGGTTTTAAGTATGTGACCAATGTGAGGCAGTTGTTTGGCCTGGAGTAATTGCCGCATTAGTCAGTGAATTAATCACCCAGAACCTGACAATACCTGGCATTTGGAGTGCTCATTTTAAAACGTAGTAAATACGGCATGCTCCCCCCTACCCCCTACCCCTAGCCAAAATCACCCTCAGATGGCGGAGAGGGAGGGATTATTCGTCTCATCCATGAGACTCACCCCTTTGGGGCGGCCTGCGGCCGTGTAATTTCGCTTCAGGCGAAATTATCGAACCCGTGAGGATTCTCGAAACCTCAATCGCAGCAAGAATTAAAAAAGCTCGCCTGAGGCGAACTTTTTTAATCCTGGCGGAGAGGGAGGGATTCGAACCCTCGATACGCGTTAACGTATACACACTTTCCAGGCGTGCTCCTTCAACCACTCGGACACCTCTCCGGAGGGCGCGCAGGTTATCGGAATTGCGTGAGGGGATCAACCTTCTAGTTTGGGACGCTAGCCGACTTTAGCTTCTTTAACGATTGGCAAACTTGCTTGCGAAATGGTCAGGGCTTGGATAGGCTTATGCCAAATATTGTTGTAGTTGATTTGGAGCGAAAATATGTCCTATTTAGATATGAGCAGTGGTCAAGTTGTCGCGCATGCGCCAGCTTCTGAAAGAACGGCGTTTATTCGTCGTACTTATTTACACCTTGCAGGTGCAATCGCAGTATTTGCGACGCTTGAGTCGTTCTTTATCACAAGCGGTATCGCTGCGAAGTTTGTGAGTGTTTTATCAAACTCGGGCATGGGCTGGTTTTTGGTGCTTGGTGCGTTCATGGGGGTTTCCTATGTGGCGGATAAATGGGCTCGTAGCGAAGTATCACCGCAGATGCAATATGCTGGTTTGGGCCTGTTCATTGTGGCAGAAGCGATCATTTTTATGCCGCTGCTGTATATGGCCGCTACTTTCGCGCCGGGTGTTATTTCTCAGGCAGGCGTGGCAACAGTAGCCTTGGTTGCCGGGTTAACCTTTACCGCATTTAGCACGAAGAAGGATTTTTCTTTTCTAGCGCCAGCGTTGGCCATTGGTGGCATGGTTGCTTTAGGTATGATTGTTGCAAGTATGATCTTTGGTTTCACGCTGGGTTTGGTTTTCGCGGGTGCGATGGTGATATTGGCCGCAGGCAGTATTCTTTACACGACTTCGAATATGATCCATCACTACCACACCGGACAACATGTTGCTGCTTCACTCGGTCTGTTTTCTTCTGTGGGCTTGATGTTTTACTATCTTGTGTTCTTTTTTATGAACCTGGCGGGTGGCGACTAACCCGATCAGTAATTGACTAAATAGCGCGCTGCATGGGTGGCGCGCTATTTTTTGGCCTGCTTTACAGGCTGTTTTGTTTTCGAGACTCTAGTGCTCCTTCGCAACCCGCTGATTACGCAAACCTAAATTGAAACAGCACTAGTAGTGGTGCACCATTTACTGTATCGTGCGGCGCGCCCTAGTTGCACGAAACCAGTTGCACCAAACAACTCTCAACGAGAACATTTTGAATTTTTCTTCAATGGGCCTTTCGGCCCAAATCCTGCAAGCGGTTACCGCGCAGGGCTACGACGAACCATCCCCAATTCAGGCTCAGGCGATTCCAGCCGTGCTCGACGGTCACGATGTGATGGCGGCGGCCCAAACTGGAACCGGTAAAACGGCCGGTTTTGTGTTACCGATACTTGAACGCTTAAGCGCAGGTAAAAGAGCCAGCTCTAAACAGGCGCGAACACTCATTCTTACGCCAACCAGAGAATTGGCAGCGCAAGTGCATGCCAGTGTTGAAACTTACGGTAAACAGTTGCCCTTGAGCTCGGCCGTTGTGTTTGGTGGGGTTAAAATTAAACCTCAAATAGCGCGATTAAATAGAGGCGTGGATATTTTAGTGGCGACTCCAGGCCGTTTATTGGACTTATACGGCCAGCAAGCGGTTAAGTTCGACACATTGGAAATACTGGTCCTGGATGAAGCAGATCGTATGCTCGATATGGGTTTCCTTCCCGATATTCGCAGAATTCTTGCGGCATTGCCAAAACAGCGGCAGAACCTGCTCTTTTCAGCAACCTTCTCTAACGATATTCGCAAGTTTGCGAAAACGCTGGTGCATAACCCGGTTGAGATTTCGGTTACCCCCCGTAATGCAACAGCGAATTCCGTAACACAACATATTCACCCGGTCGATAAATCGCGCAAGGCTGAACTCTTGTTGCACCTAATTAAAGAGCGACAATTGTCGCAAGTGCTGGTGTTTTCACGCACCAAACATGGGGCGAACAAACTGGCTAAAAAGTTGGAAAATGCCGGTATTCGATCTAGTGCCATTCACGGTAATAAAAGTCAGGGCGCCCGAACCAAGGCATTGGCACAGTTTAAAGCCTGCAAAGTGCAGGTGTTGGTCGCGACCGACATCGCTGCCCGAGGTTTGGATATTCAGCAGCTGCCGTATGTGGTGAACTTTGATTTGCCTAACGTACCAGAAGATTATGTGCATCGTATCGGTCGTACCGGGCGTGCTGGATTAACGGGTGAGGCATTTTCATTGGTAAGTGCCGATGAAATCCAACAACTAAGTGATATTGAGCGCCTGACCAAAAAGCAGTTAGAACGTGAAATAGTCGAAGGTTTTGATCCTGTGCACTCGCTTCCTGTCTCTGCTCCGGCAACTAAAAATAAAAAGCATGGCGGTGGTGGATCTGGTCATAAACGCGGTGGTAAACCGGTTTTCGGTAAACCCGGTGGTGGGCATCACAGTAAAAAGAAGAAGCACGGTGGCCACAAACCTTTTCATCGGGGTGGTAGTGGACAAGGCGAGCAAGCTTCCTCAAATCGTTCGGGTGATTCGAATAGTGCAGGCGGTGAATCCGGTCGCCAGAATCAACAGCAGCGAAATGGTGATGCCGGTCAAAACCGGGGCACTAAAAACCAGGGATCTACAAATGACGGTAACAAGTCGTCATGGCGAAGCCGTAAACGACGGCATAGTTCGGGGCAGAGTTCGGGAAATAGTTCGGGAAACAGTTCGAGCCAAGGTCGACCTGCGCAATCGCGCGCCAACCATTAGGTCACGCTACCAAGGTAGACCGTATTCGCAGATTCACCACCCGAATAGGGATTAGCGAAGATAATGTTGTGCGTTTCTGTGGTGTCGAACAGATCATCAAGCAGGGCTTGAAAGGCCGCATCCGGCGGGTCGTTCGACCACAAACCAAAAACACCACATGGAGTCAATTTGCTGACCATTTGAGTGAGCGACTCTGGCGAGTAGAAGCTTTCGTTTTCAGCGTTTAACCAATGACGAGGCGAGTGATCGATGTCTAGCAATATTGCATCTACCCGATAATTAAGGTCATTGCTAAAGCCAGGTTCTTTACGGGTCGCCATGGCAAAGAAATCACCCTGGGTTAATGCACAGCGCGGGTCACTGGATAAGGTTTTACCAAGCGGTACCTGGTGGTTTTGATGCCAGTCGATAACGGGTTGCATGATGTCGACCACGCATAGCTCGGTGACAGCCGGGTTCTCCAATACTGCAGCTGCGGTGTAACCGAGGCCCAGTCCGCCAACGACAACCTTCAGGTCGGTCGGTATGGACTTTTGGGCGAGCGACAAGCCCAGATGCGCCAATTGGATTTCCGCCTCGGTAAACAGGCTGGACATAAGCCATTCTTCACCAAGCTTTACTTCATAGAGCATCAGCCCGTTCAAGCGCGGCTCTTGCCGACGGCGTAAACTGATCGCGCCATACGGTGTTTCCTGATAATCGAGTTCTTCGAACATGTGGACGATAATAACCCAATTGCTCGTCAAGTTATTCGAAGGCCAGGTTTGCCTACTTTTTTATTTCGCCTTTTTTATTTTTCGGGCATGGCAACACGCTATAATCTCTCCGCAATGTCGCCGTGGCCCCCTGGTGACGATAGAGTGTGAACCCGGTCAGATCCGGAAGGAAGCAGCCGCAGCAGTCAATTCGGGTGCTCGGGTCAGGCTCGGCGGCATTGTTTGATTTCCCACACCAGTGAAATGTATTAACCGGCTTCTTTCTATGAGCTATATAGCTTTGGCCCGCAAATGGCGGCCGCAAATATTTAACGACGTAGTCGGACAAGAGCACGTAGTTCAGGCTCTGGGCAATGCCCTGGATAGTGGCCGCGTGCATCATGCGTTCTTGTTTGAAGGTACCCGTGGAGTTGGAAAAACCACCATTGCGCGTATTTTTGCCAAAGCGTTAAATTGCGAACAGGGCGTTAGTTCAAACCCTTGTGGTGAGTGTTCCGCCTGTGTGGCAGTAGACGAAGGGCGGTTTGTCGACTTGCTGGAAGTTGATGCCGCGTCACGCACGCGGGTAGACGATACACGCGAGTTACTGGATAACGTTCAGTATGCGCCCAGCATGGGTCGATACAAAATCTATCTGATCGACGAGGTGCATATGCTGTCAACCCACAGCTTTAATGCCTTATTGAAAACCCTGGAAGAGCCTCCCGAGCACGTAAAGTTTTTGCTTGCCACCACAGACCCGCAAAAACTGCCGGTAACTATTTTATCCCGTTGCCTGCAATTTGGTTTGCGTGCGCTGCGTCCGGAACAGATTGAAAAACAGCTGGCCGCCATCCTTAAAAAAGAGGATATAAATTTTGAGACAGAGGCTTTACAGTTAATAGCACGCGCAGCTGACGGTAGCATGCGCGACGGCTTAAGCCTTCTGGATCAGGCGATTGCTCTGGGTAAAGATAAAGTCGAACAAGGATCAGTACGTACTATGTTAGGCACGATTAGTGGCAGCCAGCTGCTTCAATTAGTTCAAGCATTGTGCCAAAACGACGCCTTGGCGATGACCCGGTTAGTCAACGACATGGTCGGCTCTTCGGCTGATTTCGGCAAGGCGTTAAATGAGTTGCTGGTCAATATTTATCATGCGTCGTTGAATAAAGTCTCGCCAGAGGCTTTTGCTGCCCTGGACGGTAATCAAGATGCCGTATCGGCATTGTCTGAACAATTTTCAGCTGAGCATTTACAGCTGCTCTATCAAATCGGTGTGCTCGGCAAAAGAGATCTGCACCTGGCTCCAGATACGCGTACCGGTATGGAAATGACTTTGTTGCGTATGTTGGCGTTTGAACCGGGTGATACCGAAGACCATCATCCCGGATCAGAAGACAACGAAGAAATAGGAAAGCCGATGGTAAAGCCCGTTAGCGATAACAGTGTCGATACCAAGGCCGATACCAAGGCCGACACCCAGGTCGACAC
>JABJKL010000030.1 GCA_018660405.1 Pseudomonadota bacterium
CTTCAAGCCTCGATATAGAATATCGGATCAAGGTGGCGCTATCCTAGTTGTCGTTATTAGAGGGTTTTAATGGTCAAGCTAGGTACAATAATTGATAAACGGGACCGCAACCAGCGAAGGTAATAAAGGAACCACAATATGAACAGCAATGATGCAGGCCCGCGGAAGGCATACAAAAATGACCAATTCTTGAATAGTTCTGAAGCCAGGCCCGTGCGCATTTTGTCGGAATTCATCGAACCGCAGGTCCGCCTCCGAGATGAGAATGTGTCGGATGTGATCGTCTTCTTCGGTTCCGCCCGTATAATAGCACGTGATGAAGCAAAAAAAAATTTGGCGGCCGTAAAAAAATTTAGTGGTGATGTTGCCCGGGCCGAACGCGATCTATCCATGTCTCAATATTACGAGGATGCGCGGGCATTAGCCCACAAGCTTACGGTTTGGTCTAAAGAGCTTGAGAACACCGCCCGGCGTTTTTTGATCTGCACGGGCGGCGGCCCCGGTATAATGGAAGCGGCAAATCGAGGTGCCTCAGAGGCAAATGGTATCAACATTGGTTTTAATATCTCCCTCCCGCACGAACAGCATCATAACCCTTTCATTACCCGTGAGCTTAACTTTGAATTTCACTACTTCTTTATGCGTAAATTCTGGTTTATCTACCTGGCTAAAGCACTGGTGGTATTTCCCGGAGGCTTTGGCACGCTTGACGAGTTATTTGAATCGCTGACACTAATCCAAACTGAAAAACTCAACAAACGCTTACCCATCGTACTGTATGGCAAATCGTTTTGGGGTGACGTATTCAATCTCAAGGCACTCGTTCGACATGGTACAATCTCGGAAGAAGATCTTGGTCTTTTCTTTGAGACTGATTCTGTGGAAGAAGCCTTCAGCTTTATCGTCGAGCAACTAACTGAGCATGCGCTGGAACGACCCGGTGCTATTCTTTAGAGCGAACATAAGGGAAATATCGAACGGTTTTTTAGTTGAAAACTTCTGACACTCTTCCTTTTGCTAGAACCAGAAACATATAGTTTAATCCGTTCGTCGGGGTTGCCAAAAGCGATAAGAACTCCATTTGCACTACCCAAAACATATGGATTCTAAATAACGTCGATAAGTATCATTGAAGCAGCCTAAAGCGCCCGTTAGAATTTTTTGATGACTTTAGAGCAAGTGTATGTGTTCGCGATTTTAGCAGTAACACTAGGGTTGTTTATCTGGGGGCGGTGGCGCTACGACGTGGTGGCTCTGTTAGCACTCTTAGCCGTTATCATATGTGGCATAGTACCGGCCACAGCTGCTTTTGAAGGCTTTGGGCATCCAGCGGTAATTACGGTTGCCGCGGTGCTGATTATTTCACGTTCTTTACAGAGTTCGGGAATAATCGGCTGGATCACGCGGTGGCTTGATAAACTCCAGGCTGGTCCCTCTATCCAAATTGCAGCAATTGCTGGTTTAGTGGCGGTGTTGTCGGGGTTCATGAATAATGTTGGCGCTTTGGCGTTGCTTTTACCTGTCGTTGTTCAGACTGCTGAGCGAACAGGGCGGGCCCCCGGTGAGCTGATGATGCCTCTCGCCTTCGGCTCATTATTAGGCGGTCTAACTACAATGGTCGGCACACCACCCAACATCATTATAGCGAGCTTCCGGGCAAAATCGGCAGGTGTTCCTTTCGGTATGTTCGATTTCACACCAGTTGGCCTGGTAATCGCGATAGCTGGTATTACTTTCATGGCTGCATATGGTTGGCGTTTGATCCCGATACGCACACCTGCAACAAGCACCAGCAAACTATTTAATATTGAAGATTACATTTCCGAGGTGCTGGTGCCTCGAAAGTCTGGGCTTTCGGGCACTTCTATCCAAGACTTATTAACGGATGCAGGTGAGGAAGAGGTCGCAGTTCTGGCCTTAATGCGGCGTGGAAAAAAGATCATACGACCGAAGTTGAATTACACCGTACGAATAAACGACCGTTTACTGCTTGAGGGGAGTGCTGAAGCCACCGAGAACATTCTCATGAGCACGCCATTAAAGTTGATGGGTAAACGCAATTTGGATACAACCGAATTCCAAAGTGACGATAGCGGAGTTATCGAAGCTGTGGTGACCCCAGGATCAAAGTTGATCCGCCGCTCAATTGCGCAGGCGCAATTAGAACGTCGGTACGGTTTGAACCTACTAGCTTTAGCTCGTCAAGGCCGGCAAGTACGCAAGGAATTGCGCAAGGTTTTAGTGCGTCCAGGCGATGTTCTTTTACTTCAAGGTCAAATGGATACCATTATGGATTCCCTAGCTGCAATTGGTTGCTTGCCCTTAGCAGGCCGCAATATCGCGCTGCATCGGGAACCAACTTTGGTCCCATTGGTAATTTTTTCTGTTGCGATTGCGCTGGGTGTAAGTGGGCTTTTAAGTTTACCAATAGCGTTCACCGGTGCCGTCGTTGCCCTAGTATTGAGCGGCCAAATACGGGCGCGTGAATTGTATCAAGAAGTGGATTGGCCGGTAATAGTTTTACTCGGTGCTATGGTGCCCGTCGGAATGGCAATGGAGCAGTCCGGGGCAAATTCGTTATTAGCCGATGGAATTGCCGCGCTCGCGGCTATATTGCCTGCTTGGTCCATCGTTATGCTGATGCTAATGGCAGCCATGTTTCTGTCCGATATTATGAATAATGCAGCCACGGCCATCCTGATGTCACAACTCTCCATCCAGGTTGCCGAAAGGCTTGACATCAGCGCAGACCCTTTGCTCATGGCTGTCGCAATTGGTGCCTCCTGCGCTTTCCTAACACCCATTGGACACCAATCGAATATCCTAGTCATGGGACCTGGGGGATATCGCTTTGGCGATTATTGGAGGCTAGGATTACCGCTGGAGGCTCTAATCGTCCTCTTGGCGGTACCATTGATCTTATTGGTGTGGCCTCTCTAGTGATAACAACACACGCTTCTGCAGATTGATTAAGTTAAAGTCATTGGATGTCTTAAATTTTCGATATGGCCATATTTCATATTCGGAAAACAGTCAGCTTCCAAAAACAAAAACCATAACACCGGCAACTTGTAGAAAAGGTAAGACGACTAGACCGGCTACTATGAGAAGAATTCGGACGACCATGGCTCAATTGACCCGTAATTTTCCAATGCGAGTGCGATGCAAAAAGCCCAGACCCCGATGGAAATCAGCCATTTTATTATAGGAGAGCGTGCCCAACGGGTCTGCGCACGTACCTTGGAGTAGCCTTTTATGTTCCCAACACTCATATACATGAACCATTGAATGATGGCTCCTGGCAATAAAAAGAGAGTTGTCAGAAATCCGCCTTTAGTCCCTGCAATATTGTCTCGCGCCATCTAATAAGTGTCTACAGATTGTTTCCGGTGGGTTACCATTTAAAAGACTTAATGACTGTTTTTCTCGAAGAATTCATTACACGTTTCAATCATCAATTACTTGAACTTAGGAACGCTTTCGACCGCCCATTTAATGGTTTCATCGCGCTTTGCGTCATCACACTGTGACAGTTCTGTGGTTGATATGGTAGTCTGGTTTAAAGTGGGTC
>JABJKL010000236.1 GCA_018660405.1 Pseudomonadota bacterium
AAATAATATTAATCATTCAGCCGAAGCCAATAGAAAACGTGTTGGAAAGCTGATGTCCGACCTGGACACCAGCCAGATGATTGTGTTCGGGCCTGAAGATGCGGATCGCTATATTAATGTTTTTACCGATGTTGATTGCGGCTATTGTCGTAAATTGCACACTGAGGTATCCGAGTTGAATGCGGCCGGTTTGCAGGTGCGTTATATGGCTTATCCCCGTTCGGGAATTGACTCCAAAACCTATCACACCATGGTGTCGGTATGGTGTTCGGATGACCAAAAGACAGCGTTAACAGAAGCCAAGTTAGGCCGCTATCCCGAGGATGCTACTTGTTCGAACCCAGTGAGCGATCAATACAGTCTGGGTCAACAGGTGGGCGTTACGGGTACTCCAACCATTATTACTGATAGCGGTGAAGTGATTCCTGGCTATATGCCATCTGAGGCTTTGTTGACACATCTGGGGATTATTCAGCCAGAATAGTAACAAAAATTGCCTTTATACCGAAAAAATAGTGCCGCATAGTTAACCGGATTTGGGCAGTGGGGTTTCGGGGTTGGTAATGGAAGTCTATATTAAAGGAATGCTAGCTAATCAACCGCCGGAGCTCGTATAACAGAGCTTGTGCATCACGGGGGCTTAGACTATCGAGGTCGACGTTCTCAAGAAGCTCCAACGCTTGTTGGTGTTGTCCGTTCTCGAATAGATTGCCTTGACCGCTTAAATTAATTTCCATATCGGCCCGCGTTTCGTGAACCGAGCGTTCAAGTATTCTCAGTTGCGCCGTGGCTATATTTAGTACGGTATCTGGCACGCCAGCCAGCCGAGCGACTTGTATGCCATAACTCTTGCTTGCGGGGCCGTCTTCCACCTGATACATAAACACAATACCGTTACCGTGTTCAACCGCGTCTAAATGAACATTCCTGATGCCTGGGTATTGTTCTGCCAGCGAGGTTATTTCGAAATAATGGGTAGAGAACAAGGTGTAGGGCTGCACGGTAGTTGCGAGCGCCTGAGAGCAAGCCCAGGCAAGTGCCAAGCCGTCAAAGGTGCTGGTGCCACGTCCAATCTCGTCAACCAGTACCAGGCTACTATTAGTCGAATTCCTTAAAATTTGCGCCATTTCGGTCATTTCGACCATAAATGTCGATCGGCCACCGGCGAGGTCATCGGCTGCGCCAATTCGAGTGAAAATGCGATCTACCGGCCCAATGGTCGTTTCGTCGGCAGGCACGTATGAACCTGTATGCGCCAACAATGCGATAAGCGCCGTTTGACGCATATAGGTACTTTTACCGCCCATATTGGGGCCGGTGATAACCAGCATTCGGCGGTTCGCGTCGAGCGCAAGATCATTCGGGATGAAAGGGTTGTTCTGAGAGTGTTCAACCACCGGGTGGCGACCGCCTTTAATCGTTAATTCTTCATCGCTACTGAGCTTGGGCCGACACCAATTTAAAGTAGAGGCGCGCTCTGCAAAATTGCTGTAAACATCAAGTTCAGCAACCGCCCCAGCGGTTTGTTGTAACTCACGAACGGATTGTGCAGTGAATTCAAGAATTTGTTGATAAAGCAGTTTTTCTCGCGCCAGCCCTTGATCTTTAGCTTGCAAGGCTTTTTCTTCAAACGCTTTAAGTTCTTCCGTAACGTAGCGCTCAGCGTTCTTTAAGGTCTGCCTGCGGATGTAATTTTCTGGTATTCCTGTGGCACCATCGGCCTGCGCTTTGCTGATTTCGATATAAAAGCCGTGAACCCGGTTATATTTAACTTTTAGTCCGGCAATACCGGTGATTTGTTTCTGTTGTTGCTCAAATTCGAGCAGAAATTGTTGGCTATTGGTACCGAGTTTCCGGAGTTCATCCAATTCCTTATCAAAGCCATCGCGAATGACGCCTCCATCACGTATGAGGGTTGCAGGCTCATCGGTAATGGCATTGTTCAAATACTCGAATAGCTCAGGGTAGGGCCCTAAATGGTTCTTCGCGTCCTTCAGTTTGGCCGTTAGCGTATTGCCAAGCAACTCGTGTACCTTGGGCAGCAAGGACAGGCCCGTTCTCAGTCTCATCAAATCACGAGGCCGAGCGGTGAATAAGGCAATTCGAGTAATCACGCGCTCGATATCACCAATATCGCGAAGTAGCGGTGCGAGTAACCTGTGCAGGCTGTATTCCTGTATTTCTTGCACAGCGTCCAGTCGGGCACTGATATTTGTCTGATCCCTTAATGGCCCGTGAATTCGCCGTCTAAGCATTCGCGCACCCATCGGGTTAGCGCATCGGTCTAGCAGATCCAGCAG
>JABJKL010000242.1 GCA_018660405.1 Pseudomonadota bacterium
GTGCTGGATCCTGCTGTCGGCATATATATTGATGACGTTTATTACGGTCGCCCGTTAACCAACTTCTTGCGCCTTCTTGACGTGCAGGCAGTTGAAGTTCTGCGTGGCCCGCAGGGCACACTGTTTGGTAAAAACTCGACAGGTGGTGCGATACGTTATGAGACGGTTAAACCAGATATTGATGCTGGAACTACAGGCTACGTGAAACTTGGCCTTGGTCAATACGACCGCGTTGACGCGCGTGCAGCAGTAAATCTCTCTTTGTCAGACACTGTTGCTGCTCGATTTTCTATGGCCCGTTTGGAGCGTGATGGTTATCTTGATCGTTTGTCAGATGGCGTAGCACTAGGAGCGGACAATACCGAGTTTTATTCAGCCAAGTTGCGTTTCCAACCTTCAGACGATTTGACCGTTGATCTAGGTTTAGATTACACAGAATCGACCTCGAATGGTGGTGCAAGTAAGCTAATCGATTACTTCGGATATAACGGTGGCTACAATAATCCTGCGGTTGCCGGCGTGCAAGGCGACTCTACCCCTCCCATCTTTACGGGTGGAATATCTAATCAAGCCGCATATCAGACACTCTTCCCGGTTGGTACCCCCGAGAACTACGCTCCGGTCCTTCCAGCTAGCCTCTATGAGGTAGCCGGCACAGGCCCAATCGGTAGTACATCAGCGGAAAGCACGGGTATTACCTTAGACATAAACTACAATCTCAACGATAACTTGTCACTGCGTTCTATTACTGGATACCGCACGGTAGAAACTACTGAGAACCGTGAATCTGATGAAAGTGCCTTTTCAGAGTCCTTTTTTGACGGTGTAACAGTGGATGACATCAGCTTTTGGTCGCAGGAATTTCAGCTGAATGGTTCAGCTTTTGACGGTTTTTTGAACTACGTTACCGGGGTTTACTACTCAGTGGAAGAGCCGCATCAGTCTCAGAAGTCGATGAAAGATTATCGCGCTGTTGAGTCATTCGGTATGGTGGAGTCGTTGCGTCAAGCGCAGCAAGAAACTACTAGCAAAGGTATATACTTTCAGGCTGATTGGGCTCTGACTGACACCCTTACTCTGACAACAGGTGTGAGATACACCGAGGACGAGAAAAATTACACGGTTTTTGATAACTCGGTCTTCGACACTGCTCTCTATAACCGATTGCTCGAACTCTGGGGCCCCACCGGCTCAATAATACCCAATCGCGACTTCGATCGACGTGGTGGACCTAACGTTATCACCATTCAAAGTGCCGCAGGCTTCGCCACTAACGGGGCTTGCTCGCAAACGATTCCATGTGCTGGCGCTGCAGTGTCTGGTGGTGATACCTTTACTGCTACAACTCCGCGAATTGCACTTGAGTGGCAGGCAACTGACAACGCAATGTTTTATGTCGCCTCGTCTAAAGGTTACAAAGCCGGTGGTACTAACGATTCGGTGGCTGATATCAACACGCCTTTCCAACCTGAAGAAGTTGTCAGTAATGAATTGGGTGCTCGTTTGACGCTGCTCGATGGACGTCTCCGTACCAATATCACTTACTTTGATATGGACTACACAGACAAGCAGCTAACGGTAACCACCTCGCCCATCTGTGCTCGTCGTTGTACTACCAACGTGGGTGATGCATCTATCTCTGGACTCGAAATAGAAGCGGTCGCTCTTCTAACCAATAACCTCAGGCTGAATCTGGGTTACGGTAGTTTGGACGCCAAGTGGTCTGACATTCAGAATGCCACTGCCGGTGTTGAAACCGACTCACCTTTCAGTCGTGCACCTGACACATCCCTGACGCTGGGACTTCAGCATACTTTCGGGATGGATAACGGTGCTTCACTGGTCTCCTCCGTGAACTATGCCACCAAAAGCGCGCAACAGAGCAGTGGTCAGGATTCAACTACTTTGACTATTCCGGAGTATGAGATATTCACTGCTCGAATTACTTATGAGCCAGCCGACGGCAATTGGCAAGCGTCTCTGTTCTGCACCAATTGTTTGGATGAAGAGTACATCACCGGTGGCGCCGCATGGGCAGGTTCTACTGATGGAAGTGGCTTCGATTACAAGCCATCTAGCCATCCGGCCTATGTCGGCACAAAGGTTCTGAATCCAGCAGGCAACGCGCCTCCAGGAATTACTCTGGTAAATATTGGTGCGCCGCGGATGTTGGGCGTGGATTTCACCTACAACTTCTAAGAGTTAGTTTGTTAAAACAAAATACCTCGCTTCGGCGGGGTCTTTTGTATGTCTATTTCGGTTAGAACGGTTTGTATCAAATCACTATTTATTAAGTGTGATGCCGTAAGGACAGAATTTTTTTACGCAAAAAATCTACATTAAATAGCTTTTTTCATTTCTTAAACGACGAGGATCTCATGTTAGATATATTGAACAAAACAAAAGATAGCGATATGGCCATGCTTGTAGGCCGTGTTTTACTTGCCTTGGTATACTTTTTGGGAGCGTTAAACTGGCTTATTACTATGAACCCGCCTATAGGGTTTATCGCTTCAAAAGGTTTGCCGGCTGCGGCGCTTTTAGGCTGGCTAGCCTTAATCTTCAAACTTGGCGGTTCGATTATGCTGATAGTCGGATTTAAAACCCGTATAGGAGCAGCTATGCTGGTAGTTTTTACGATTATCACTGCTTTTGTATTCCATACCCCAGCTGCTGTCTGGCCAATAGATGGAACTTTTTTGAAAGAACTATGCATGATTGGCGGACTGTTAATTCTTATGACTACAGGCCCAGGGAAGTATAGTTTGGACGGTGAAGGCTGATATTCTTAGATCTTGCGGCGGAGCCGGTATTAGGTGAGCTGAATAGAGATATTTTGGCGGGTTTTTGCTTTTTATTACAAGGTAGGTAAAAACCCTCCTGGGAGGGCGGTCACTGTCGCAAGGTGCCTAGACTTTTTAACTCTCCTTAGTTAGCGTGTGCTCTTTTTGGTCTCAGAGGGAATGTCTCATCATCCACGTAGATACTATCCGGTGTTTGGCGCGGCAGATGAGTCAGTCACAGCTTGGCAGCTTTCTGGTGGGCGATTGAAACAGTCGGTGTCGTCGCAACAATGGATAGATCGTCTAGATTCGATGCACAATGAAGGCGCAAAGATGATTACCCGTGGTGAAAGTCACTGCTGCTGATATGCGCTTGAGCAAAGAGAAAGTGACGATAGGTTTTTAGCCGTACTTTTGGGCGGGCGATTTAGCCATACTATGCCACCAACATTAGCTGAGCAGATTTGTATGCCTCTCTGTATAACTGATATTCAACGAGTCCCGGAAACTGTGCTTAAGCATTTTCAAGGTTCAGAAGTCGCCACCGTACATGAGGCACAGGGGCGCAAGGGGCTACTTGCTTCTTACATGCGGCCTATCTATCCCGGAGCACAACTTGCCGGTACTGCGGTCACCTGCGAAGTGGCGCCGGGTGATAACTGGATGTTGCACGTTGCGGTGGAACAATGTCGCCCCGGTGATGTACTTGTTGTTTCGCCCACAAGCCCCTGTGAAGACGGCTATTTTGGCGATCTTTTGGCGACTTCTTTAAAATCTAGAGGCGTTTGTGGATTGATTATCGATGCTGGGGTTCGTGACATATCGACACTCAAAAATATGGAATTTGCAGTATGGTCGAAAACAGTATTTGCTCAGGGCACAGTAAAAGAAACACTGGGCAACGTAAATGTGCCGGTGATTTGCGCGGGGGCCTTGATTAATCCTGGGGATATTATAGTTGCCGATGACGATGGCGTGGTAGTTGTGAACCGAGAAGAAGCGGAAAGCGTCTTGCAAAGCGTACAAAAACGATCGGCCAACGAAGTAGAAAAACGGGCCCGATTCGAGGCTGGTGAGCTGGGTCTAGATATTTATAATATGCGTGAGCGGCTAGCCGATAAAGGGCTACGCTACGTTAAAACTATAGAGGATATTTAAGCGTTGCAAGTCGCAATCCCCTCTATGCAAATGCGCGGAGGCACGTCGAAAGGCCTGTACTTTAAAGCCTCAGATTTGCCCGAAGACATTGAAACCCGCGATCGCGTTCTTCTTGCTGTAATGGGATCTCCCGATGAGCGGCAAATTGATGGTATCGGTGGGGCGCACCCGCTCACTAGCAAAGTGGCCATTGTCAGCTTATCGAGTTCTGACGACACAGATATAGACTATTTATTTCTTCAAGTCATGGTCGACAAAGGCATCGTCAGTGACGCGCAAAACTGTGGAAATGTTTTGGCCGGTGTTGGCCCGTATGCAATAGAGTCAGGAATAGTAACTGCTACCGGTGCTACCACAGATGTTCGAATTTGCATGCTTAATACTGGCGCTAAAGCTACCGCACGAGTGCAGACTCCGGCCGGTAAAGTAGAATATGAGGGCGAAGCGCGCATTGATGGTGTTCCCGGAACCTCAGCAGCTATACCGATAGAGTTTTTAGATATTGCGGGTTCCAGTTGCGGTGCGCTGCTGCCTACCGGTCAAGTCAAAGACTCGATTCAAGGCACAGACGTTACCTGTATTGATAATGGTATGCCGGTCGTGTTGCTTAGAGCCAGCAATTTCGGATTGACCGGAACTGAGTCGCCGGAGATATTGGAAGCGAATCTCGATTTAAAAACCCGTATTGAAGCTATACGTTTGGAAGCAGGCAAACGAATGAATTTGGGAGATGTATCTGGCAAAACGGTTCCCAAAATGAGCCTTATTTCCAATGCTCAAAATGGGGGCTCTCTAAACACTCGAACCTTTATCCCTCATCGCGTGCACGAAGCCATCGGCGTACTGGGTTCAGTCAGCGTTGCGACCGCCTGTATGTTGCCAGGCTCTGTCGCCCAAAGTTTCGCAGGCGAGCTCTCAACCGAGTCAAACAATCAGCTAAACATTGAACACCCTACGGGGTCCTTCAGTGTAGAAGTCGACGTTGCGCACGGAACCGAAGGAGAGTTTATAGTTAACAGGGCGGCATTACTTAGAACGGCACGTCTGCTAATGCGCGGCGAAGTCTATATTCCTGCAAAAGTTTTCGATTCGGCAGACTGAAGACGGTCTCTACCTATGTTTTTCAAAACTTTCTATATCCAACAGATTACAAACAAGAGTACTAATAAATGATTATCGATTGCCACGGGCACTACACCACAGCACCGGAGCCTCATCAATTATTCCGAGAGGTACAAATTAATGCCTTTAAAAGCGGTCAATCTCTGCCTGAAGTGCCGAGTATTAGTGATGACCAGATTCAAGAGAGCATTGAAAAAAATCAGCTGCGGCTTTTAAAAGAGCGCGCTGCAGATATGACGATATTTTCGCCTCGAGCGTCGGCGATGGCTCATCACATTGGTGATCGTGCAGTATCAGAACAATGGACAAGTTCTTGTAATGATCTTATTAAACGCGTGGTAGATCTGTTTCCAGAATACTTTATAGGGGTTTGTCAGTTACCCCAATCTGAAGGAGTAGCAATCGATCACTCGGTAAAAGAGTTGGAACGCTGTGTAAACGAACTTGGCTTTGTTGGATGTAATCTGAACCCAGACCCCTCTGGGGGTCATTGGACATCGGCGCCTTTGACGGACAAAAGCTGGTATCCGTTCTTTGAGAAAATGGTAGAGCTGGATGTGCCCGCGATGATTCATGTATCCAGCTCTTGCAACGCCAATTTTCACGCGACCGGCGCACATTACATCAACGCGGATACCACGGCATTTATGCAGTTTATCCAAGGAAATTTATTTCATGACTTCCCTACCTTGCGCTTTATTATTCCTCACGGTGGTGGCGCAGTCCCCTATCATTGGGGCCGGTATCGGGGTTTGGCGGATATGCTTAAGCAGCCGCACCTAAGTGAGCACGTAATGAAAAATGTGTTTTTTGATACCTGTGTTTATCACCAACCCGGCATTGATCTACTATTTAAAGTGATCGATATCGACAACATATTATTCGGTTCGGAAATGGTCGGTGCGGTACGAGGCATTGACCCCGAAACCGGAAACTACTTTGACGATACAAAACGATACGTGGATGCGCTAAACCTTTCCGAGACAGATCTTCAGAAAGTTTATGAAGGCAATGCCCGGCGGGTATACCCACGTTTGGATCATTCGTTAAAAGGACGGGGCCTGTGACTCATTTCTCCCCCGACAGTGACTGGTTGCATTGGCATCAAGAACCAAGCAAACCAAACTTTGCGCCGCCAAAGGGCGCGGTTGATGCTCATTGCCACGTGTTTGGACCGGGTGATCAATTCCCCTTTGCGCCAGAACGTAAATACACCCCTTGTGATGCATCCAAGAATGAACTTTGGACTCTGCGAGACTTTCTAGGGTTTTCGCGCAATGTCATTGTTCAGGCCACCTGTCATGGCGCTGATAATCGTGCCCTAGTTGATGCCCTACAAAGTTCCAAGGGCATGGCTCGCGGGGTGGCAACGGTTAAGGTCAGCATTACTGATGATGAACTACAAAACCTTCATGATGCCGGTGTGCGTGGCGTGCGATTCAATTTCGTTAAACGTCTTGTAGACTCACTTCCTTTTGACGACTTACAGGTAATTGCCAATCGAATACAAGATCTGGGTTGGCACATAGTGATTTATTTCGAGGCGGCTGAACTGCCGGAACTCTACGACTTCTTTACCTCTTTACCGACTACAATTGTGGTTGATCATATGGGCCGTCCCGATGTTAGTAAATCAGTCGATGGGCCTGAGTTTGGTCTGTTTACTAAGCTGCTGCGCGAAAACACTAACTTCTGGTCAAAAGTAAGTTGTCCGGAAAGGTTGTCGCTAGTGGGGCCAAGTGGATATAAAGACGTGGTGCCATTTGCTCGCAGGATAGTCGAAACCTTTCCTGATCGAGTGCTTTGGGGAACCGATTGGCCTCACCCGAACATGAAAAGTCATATGCCGGATGATGGTCATTTGGTTGATATCATCCCTCAAATTGCGACCACAGAAGCCTTGCAGCAGAAGCTACTGGTAGACAACCCTATGCGCCTTTATTGGGGTGAATAAATTGAACCGCCAGAAAGATGAAAGAAACTAATTCGGAGGAAATATGGCGCTAGACAAACCCTACCTAGATGTTCCGGGCACAACGATTTTTGATGCTGATATGGCACGCAAAGGGTTTCATTTAAACCAGTATTGTATGTCTCTGATGAAGGCGGAGAACCGTGAGCGATTTAAATCGGGAGAGCGTGCATATCTTGATGAGTGGCCAATGACAGAAGCACAAAAGGAGGCTGTACTCATTAGAGACTATAATCTGATGATGAAACTTGGCGGCAACATTTATTTTCTGGCAAAGATATTTTCCTGCGATGGAATAAGCTTTCAGGTGGCTGCATCCACCATGACCGGGCTAACCGTGGATGAATATAAGGAAATGATGGTTACTGGCGGCAGATCGCCCGAAGGCAATCTCTACAAAAGTGATATGACTGAGGAGGGAAATAATGGCTAGATTATCCGCAAGTGCTTTTACCTCCCATATCCCAGCTATTGGAGCGGCTATCGATAACGGGAAAACTGCTGAGGACTACTGGAAACCTGTATTTTCGGGATACGAATTCGCGAAAAAATGGGTGGCTGAACAAAAGCCGGATGTTGTAATTCTGGTTTATAACGACCACGCCTCAGCGTTTGATTCGAACCTGATCCCAACCTTTGCATTGGGCATTGGAGAGGAGTTTCAACCTGCCGATGAAGGATGGGGTCCCCGTCCGGTACCGAACGTAGAAGGCCATCCGCAGCTCGCATCTCATCTTGCCCAATCGGTCATTCAGGACGAATTTGATCTGACAGTATTTAATACATTGAACGTAGACCACGGCCTCACCGTACCGCTATCTTTAATGTTTGGTCAGCCCGATGCTTGGCCGTGCAAGGTTATCCCCCTTGCGGTAAATGTGGTTCTGTACCCGCCTCCCTCAGGGAAGCGTTGTTATGCTTTGGGCAAGGCGCTACGCCGTGCCGTAGATTCGTTTGATGAAGATCTCAATGTTCAAATTTGGGGTACGGGTGGCATGAGTCACCAACTTCAGGGGCCACGCGCCGGCTTAATCAACAAAAAATTCGACATGGATTTTCTCGATCGTCTGGTGAAAGACCCGGAAAGCCTTTCTCAGGTACCCCACATTGATTATGTGCGTTATGCCGGGTCAGAAGGTATTGAGTTGGTCATGTGGTTGATTGCTCGGGGCGCGATGGACGAGGAAGTAGAAGAAAAACATCGTTTTTATCATGTCCCTGCGTCTAATACGGCAGTCGGACATCTTATTCTCGAAAACAATCCAGCCTAATAAAGATGGCTAGAGACACCAGGAGTATGTGATGAAAGTAATGGTTGTTGGCCCGGGGGCCTTTGGTATCAAACACCTCGACGGCATTAAACAGATAGACGGTGCTGATGTGGTTTCATTGGTTGGACACAGTGAAGAGAAAACTCGAAAAGTGGCCAATGAATATAGTATCAACCATGTATCAAGTGAGCTCACGCAAGCACTTGAAACAACCGAAGCAGAAGCTGTGATTTTATGCACGCCGACTTCGATGCATGCCGCCCAGTCAATTCAGTGTATGCGGG
This sequence comes from Pseudomonadota bacterium, assembly GCA_018660405.1. Lineage (GTDB taxonomy): Bacteria > Pseudomonadota > Gammaproteobacteria > Arenicellales > Arenicellaceae > UBA10349. Next base: position 8,591 of record JABJKL010000242.1, read on the forward strand.
CAGGTAAACATGTTGAAGTAGAAATTCCTCTGGCGGATAGTTGGGCAGATGTTGAAGCCGTATTGCAAGCACAAAAAGAAACTGGGCTTGTTTGTATGGTGGGTCATACCCGTCGATTTAATCCGTCACATCAGTGGGTACACAATGCAATCGATTCAGGGGATGTTGCTATCCAACAAATGGACGTGCAGACCTATTTCTTCCGCCGGAAAAATATTAACGCCAAGGGCGAACCGCGCAGTTGGACCGATCACTTATTATGGCACCATGCGGCACATACTGTCGATTTGTTCGCCTATCAGGCCGGCTCCCCCATTGTTCA